>NZ_JBHVVM010000010.1:0-228262 GCF_042883525.1 Streptomyces sp. NPDC058195 | reverse complement strand
GGTCAGGGGCGCGGCGGCGCGGCGGCGGGGCGCGGCGGCAGGGCCGCGTAACCGGCGGCCGGCGGGGGCGGTCCCACCGGGGCGCCCGCCGCCGGGTGCCCGGCACGTGCCCGCGGCGTCCCTGAGGGCTGTCCCGTCATCCCTGGCGGGCGTGCGACGACAGTCACGGCACCTCGCCGCGTTGTGGGAACGCCCGAAATCCGGTATTCGGGCGTCCCTCCGCCGTGCGACGCACCGCGTCTGACGCCGCACGCCGATCCACCAGGGATGACGGGCCAGCCCTCAGGTGTCGCAGTCCAGGACCGTCCCGCACAGCCCGCAGCGGGCGCGGACCCGGCCGCGCGCCGGGACGCGCAGGCGCTGGTGGCACACCGGGCACGCGAAGGAGACCCGCAGCGCGTCCGGCGCGCCCTCGAAGGCGTACGGAGCACCGGGCGCCCCCGGGGTGTCCGGCCGGTCCCGGGCGTGCCGCCGGGCCTTCGCGTAGCGGCGGCGGTCCGCCCAGCCCGCCGCCGTGAGCGGGGGTTTCCGGGTGTCCCGCAGGGCCCGCTCCCGCCCGGCCCGGAACGCCTCGTACGCCTGCGGGCTGGTGAACCACGGCGACGGGTCCTCGCCGAAGGCGGACGCCCGCTTGGCGAGGACGTAGCCGAACTCCTCCGGGGTGAGGTAGCCGAGTTTCTGGCTGGAGAGCTTGTCCTCGCGGAAGGCGTCGAGCAGCAGCCAGCCCGCGCCCAGGTAGGCGGCCACGGTGTCGGTGAGGATCTCGTTGTCCCGCGTGCCGGGGAACGCCAGGCCGAGCCGGTGCAGCAGCACATGGGTGACCTCGTGGGAGAGCGCGGCGCCGATGTCCCTGCGGTGGGTGCGGAAGCGGTCGTTGAGCTGGACGAAGTACTCGGGCCCGGCAGCCAGTTCGACCTCGGCGGCGTGCTCCATCGCGCGGAAGGCGACGATCATCCGGGCGTCGGGCAGCCGCAGGTGCTGGACCACTGACCGGGCCACCCGCTGGGCGCCGAGGTGCAGGTTCTCCCCGTCGTCGAAGGCGGCCTCGGCGGGGGCGAGGCTCGTGGCGTAGGAGTGCACGCCGTCGTACGAGAGACGCCGGTACAGCGCGGTGATCGCGGACCGGACCGTTTCGAGGTGCGGGAACCCATGGACCACCGGGCTGCTGGTGGTCCGGCTGCTGCCGTCCGTCATGTCCCCCCGTCCCCGAGGATCGGCCGGCCTTCACTGTAGCCGCAGGGGTATGGGCGATCTTGGCCGGAAAGTGATCCTTGTGGGAGTCGTGATCATTTCCCGATAATCCCAAGCGTGCCTTTGTCGGGAGCATGACCATGGCGCGGTGCTCTGCCGCGCGCTCCCGGTCGGAACCCGGCTCGGGCACAGGCACTCCCCACACGCATCACCACGCACCTCCACCTGCCACACCCCCCACGAAAGAGGGCAGTTCGTTGAAGCAGCTTCTGCGTGCCGTGAAGAGATGTTCCGTCATAGCCGCCGTCGTCCTCGCGGGCTTCAGTCTCCAGCCCGCCAGCGCGTCCGCGGCCCCCCAGCCGGTCGTCGGCGGAACCCGCGCCGCCCAGGGCGAGTTCCCGTTCATGGTCCGGCTCTCGATGGGCTGCGGCGGCGCCCTGTACGCCAAGGACATCGTGCTCACCGCGGCGCACTGCGTGGACGGCTCGGGCAACAACACCTCCATCACCGCTACCGGGGGCGTCGTCGACCTCCAGTCGTCCAGCGCGGTCAAGGTGAAGTCCACCAAGGTCCTCCAGGCCCCCGGCTACAACGGCGCGGGCAAGGACTGGGCGCTCATCAAGCTCGCCCAGCCCATCAACCAGCCGACCCTGAAGATCGCCACCACCACCGCGTACAACAACGGCACCTTCACCGTCGCCGGCTGGGGCGCGGCCACCGAGGGCGGCGCCCAGCAGCGCTACCTGCTGAAGGCCACCGTGCCCTTCGTCTCCGACGCCGAGTGCCAGTCCGCGTACGGCGGTGACCTCATCCCCGGTGACGAGATCTGCGCCGGGCTGATCGACACCGGCGGCGTGGACACCTGCCAGGGTGACTCCGGCGGCCCCATGTTCCGCAAGGACAACGCCGGAGCCTGGATCCAGGTCGGCATCGTCAGCTGGGGCAACGGCTGCGCCCGGCCCGGCTACCCCGGCGTGTACAGCGAGGTCTCGACCTTCGCCGCCAGCATCGCGTCCGCGGCGGCCACGCTCTGACCCGGGCCACGGCCTGAGTCACACCCGGACCACCCCGGGGGCGTCCGTGCGTACGGGCGCCCCCGGGCCCAGCTCCGCGTACGGGGCGCCCGCCTCCTCCACCTCCAGCACCCACACCTCGTTGGCGCCCTCCCGCAGCACCGGCCCCGGCACGTACAGCGTCCGCTGCGCGCCCACCGACCAGTAGCGGCCCAGACAGAAGCCGTTCACCCAGACGAACCCCCGTGTCCAGCCCGGCAGTTCGAGCCCTGCGTGCCCCGTCCCGGCGATTCCTTCGAGCGCGAACGTTCCCCGGAACAGTCCGGTCCCGCCAGCCTCCGGGACCTCGTCGAACGCCACCCGCTCCACCGCGCCCGGCTCCTCGAACGCGTCCAGCCGCAGCGCCCGCGCCCGTACCCCGTGCAGATACTGCCGCTCGTGCCGTATCCCGCCCGTGATCCCCTTGGGCTCCCCGAGCCGCGGCCCGTAATTGACCCGGCCCAGCGACTCCACCCACAGCTCGACCTCCGCGGGCCCGGCCACCGGCTCGGGAAGGGCACTGTCCTCGGCTGTCAGGACCCCTGCCCGGACCCCGTCCACCCGCACCACGGCCCGGTCACGGAGCCCCGTCACATCCAGCCCGTACGGCTGACGCGGGCCCGGCACGGACACCCGGTAGCGCACCAGGCCCCGGTCGACGCCCAGTTCCTCGAAGGTCGGCGGCATCCCGGACGGCGCCCCCTCCTCGTCCCCCAGCGCCTCCAGCACCGTGTCCAGCGAGGCCCACCCGGTCAGCCGGGCCCGCACCCCCGCCGCCAGCCCCACCGGCTCGGGCGGCAGCCCGGGCAGCGGGCCGTCCGCGTACGCGGCCAGCACCTCGCGGAACAGCCGGAACTTCTCCGTGGCGCGGCCGTACTCATCGATCGGCGCGTCATAGTCGTACGACGTCACCGTCGGCAGGAAGTCCTCGTCCTGGACCGGGCCCGAGCGGTTCGCCCCCGCCCACCCGGCGAAGTTCGTCCCCCCGTGCGCCATGTAGATGTTCACCGACGCCCCGCACTCCATGATCTCCCGCAGCGCCTCGGCGGCCGGCTCCGGATCGCGTACGACCGGCTCGGCGCCCCAGTGCTCGAACCAGCCGCACCAGAACTCCATGCACATCAGCGGTCCCTTCGGCTGATGGCGGCGCAGCACCTCGAAGGCCGCGCGCGCCCCCGATCCGAAGTTCGCCGTGGCCAGCAGCCCCGGCACGGAGCCGCCCGTGAGCATGTGGTCCTCCGGCCCGTCGGAGGTGAACAGCGGTACGGTCACCCCGCGTTCGCGCAGCATCCCGGCCACCCGCCGGAGATAGACCTGGTCGGAGCCGAAACTCCCGTACTCGTTCTCCGCCTGGACCATGATCACCGGACCGCCGCGGCCGATCTGCCGCTGCACCACCTGCGGCAGCAGCGCGGAGAACCACCGCTCCACGGCCTCCAGATACCCCTCGTCACGGGAGCGCACCCGCCGGCCGAACCGCCCCGTCACCCAGACCGGCAGCCCGCCGTTCTCCCACTCGGCGCAGATGTACGGCCCCGGGCGGACGATCGCCCACAGCCCGGCCCGCTGCGCGGCGTCCAGGAACCTGCCGAGCGCGCCCACGTCCCGGAACCGGCCCGGCCGCGGCTCGTGCAGGTTCCACGGTACGTACGTCTCGACGCAGTTCAGGCCCATGGCGCGGAGCATCGCCAGCCGGTGGTCCCACTGCGCCTCGTGCACCCGGAAGTAGTGCAGGGCGCCCGACAGCAGCCGTACGGGCTTCCCGTCGAGCCGGAAGTGGTCGTCCCCCACGGTGAAGTCAGCCATCGTGCTCGTACTCTCCTGTGCGTGCGGCCCCCGGGAGCCGCGCGCACCCGGGTCGCACGACGGTACGCACCACGGAGCGGGCGAACCCGGGAGGGATGTTGCCACCACCCTCGCCCCCTGGCGTCCGGCCGGTCCATGGACAAAGATCACTACTGTTTGGACGCAATTGTTCGAACCCGCGTCCCAACCGGCGCGGCACAGGGACGAAGGGGGAGTGAGGACGGCCGATGTACCACACCTGGATGCGGTTCTTCACCCCCAGCCCGCTCCACCACCGGCTGGGCCTGGTCTGCCTGGGGGTGGGGCTCCAGCACGGCGCCCTGCCGACCGTCGGCCCGCGCACCCTGGACCACCACGTGGCCGTCGTCGTCCATTCCGGCAGCGGCTGGTTCACCGGGGCCGACGGCCGCCGGGTGCCCGTCACCGCGCCCAGCCTCATCTGGCTCACCCCCGGTACCCCGCACCACTACGGCGCCGACCCCGGTACCGGCTGGGACGAGAGCTTCGTCGACTTCACCGGCCCCGCCACCGCCACCTACACCGAACTCGGCTACATCGAGCCCGACCGGCCGCTCGTCCCGCTCGCCGACACCGCCGCGCCGCGCGCCGCGATCAGCCGGATCGTCCGCGCGGCCCGCCGCGGGAACCCGCTGCTGGAGGTGGAGACCGGTGCCGCCGTCCACGAACTGCTCGTCGCCCTGCGAAGGGCCCGCGCCGATGTCAGCCCCGACGGCGACCCCGTCCTGCAGGCCCTCGCCCGTGACGCCTTCCAGCCACTTTCGGTCGCCGAGCACGCCGCCCGGCACGGCATGACCGCCGCGGAACTGCGGACGGCGGTACGGCGGGGCGCCGGGTGCAGTCCCAAGGACTACCTCCTCGGCATCCGGCTCGGTCGCGCCAAGGAACTCCTCGCCGCCACGGACCTGCCGGTCGCCGCCGTGGCCCGGCGCGTCGGCTACGACGATCCGGCGTACTTCTCCCGGCTCTTCGCCCGCCGGGTCGGCACCGCCCCCGTCCGCTTCCGCGAGCAGCAGGGGCGCAGTGTCCCCGGCGGCTGGAGCGACCGGGTTCCGGACCCGGAGCACCCGCCGACGATCACCACGCGGCCGGACACGGCCTAAGCTCGCTGACCATGACGACGAGTGACATCGACGCGTCCGTGAGCGCGGAACTGAACCGGCTGCGCGAGAGCATCGACAACATTGACGCCGCTGTGGTCCACATGCTCGCCGAGCGATTCAAATGCACCCAGCAGGTCGGCCACCTCAAGGCCGCCCACCACCTGCCCCCCGCCGATCCGGCCCGCGAGGGCCGGCAGATCGCCCGGCTGCGACAGCTCGCGGAGAGCGCGCACCTCGACCCGGCCTTCGCCGAGAAGCTGCTGAACTTCATCGTGGCGGAGGTCATCCGTCACCACGAACGGATCGCGGAGGAATCCGCCACCGCCGCCGACGACTGAGCACCGGACCCCGGCCGGTGCACCGGCACTAGGGCGGGGACACCGGTACGGTCACCGCGGCCCCGGGCCCGTCCGCCCGGCGCCGTCCGCGCCGCCTCGACCGCACCACCCCCGCGGTCACCAGCAGCCCCCATCCCGTGGCCAGCACGGTGATCCCGGCGGCGGCCGACTCGTTCACATGACCGCCGCCGCCCACCGGCTCCGGCGCCCCGCCGCCCGCCCAGTCCGGCAGGACCAGCAGCCCCAGCCCCACCAGGGCGGGCAGCACCCACCCCACGCTCCCGCGGCGCGCACACCGCACCGCCAGCAGCGCGCCCGCGGTCAGCAGCACCGCGCAGCCCAGCGCCGGAAGCACGGTGTACGCCAGCCATTCCGACAGCAACGGCCGCCAGTACCACTGCGCACCGGGCCTGGGCCCGTCGTAGTAGTACAGCGTCCGGGGCTGCGGGTCGCCCAGGAAGTCCCGTAGCGTCCCCGGCACCATCCCGCCCGCCAGCCCGCCGCCGAACACCAGCCCCGCGAACCGGCCGGACCGGCTCCCGTCGGCCCGGCCGATCCGCAGTGCCCCCACCGCGCAACAGCCCGCCAGCAGGCCCAGGAAGACCCCCTTGACCGCCCCGTAACCGACCGGTGTCCAGGCGCTCCACGGGTAGTTCTCCAGATGTGCGGCCCGCCACATCCCGACGAGGCACCAGGCGAGCGCCCCCGCCGCCACCCCGCACGGCACGACCCCCACGATCCGCTGCCCGCCCGGCCGCCCGGCCACCGCTCCCGCCACTGTCCGCCCCCGTGCCGCTCCTGCCCCGCCCGTCGCAGGGCGGGACGCGGGCCACCGCCCCCACGGTTGCCGGGCCCGTCGCTCAGCCGTGGGAGAACTCGACTGCGGGCGGCCCACCGGGTACGGCAGCATGGACGCATGTCCGTACTGACGCGCGACGAAGCGCAGACCCGAGCCCAGTTTCTCGACGTGCACCACTACACGATCGACCTCGACCTGACCCTGGGGGAGGAGACCTTCGACTCCCGCACCGTCATCCAGTTCACCGCGGCCACGGCCGGGGACACCTTCGTCGAGCTCAGGCCGGCCACCCTGCGCTCGATCAGCCTCGACGGACATGCCCTCGACCCCGCCGACCTCGTCGAGAACCGCTTCCCGCTCACCGGTCTCACCCCCGGCGCCCACGAACTGCGCGTCGACGCCGCCATGCGGTACTCCCGCACCGGCGAGGGCATGCACCGCTTCACCGACCCGGCCGACGGCGAGACCTACGTCTACACCCAGCTCTTCATGGAGGACGTCCAGCGCGTCTTTGCCGCGTTCGACCAGCCTGACCTCAAGTCCGTCTTCGCCCTCACGGTCACCGCCCCCGAGGGCTGGAGCGTCCTTGGCAACGGCATCTCCGAACACCAGGGCCAGGGCCGCTGGGAGCTGGCCGCCACGCCCCTGATCTCCACCTACCTCGTCGCGGTCGCCGCGGGCCCCTGGCACTCCGTGACCACCGAGCACGCCGGACTGCCCTTCGGCATCCACTGCCGCCGCTCGCTCGCCCCTCACCTCGACGCCGACGCCGACGAGATCCTCGACATCACCCGGGCCTGCTTCGACCGCTTCCACGAGAAGTTCGACGAGCCGTACCCGTTCGACTCCTACGACCAGGCCTTCGTACCCGAGTTCAACGCGGGTGCCATGGAGAACCCCGGCCTCGTCACCTTCCGCGATGAGTTCGTCTACCGCTCCGCCGTCACCGACACCGAACGCCAGACCCGCGGCATGGTCATCGCCCACGAGATGGCCCACATGTGGTTCGGCGACCTGGTCACCCTCGCCTGGTGGGACGACATCTGGCTCAACGAGTCCTTCGCCGAGTACATGGGCTTCCAGACCCTCGCCGAAGCCACCCGCTTCACCGACACCTGGGTCGACTTCGGCGTCGCCCGCAAGGGCTGGGGGTACGACGCCGACCAGCGCCCCTCCACCCACCCCGTCGCCCCCGACCCGGAGGCCGTGCCCGACACCGCGTCCGCGCTGCTCAACTTCGACGGCATCTCCTACGCCAAGGGCGCCTCCGCCCTGCGCCAGCTCGTCGCCTGGCTCGGCGAGAAGGACTTCCTGGCCGGGATCAACGCCCACTTCGCCCGCCACAAGTTCGCCAACGCCACCCTCGCCGACTTCATCGACAACCTCGCCTCGGCCACCGACCGCGACGTCCACGCCTGGGCCGACGCCTGGCTGCGCACCACCGGCGTCGACACCCTCACCTCCCGCGTCGAGGAGGCCGACGGCGGCTGGACCCTCGCCGTCGACCGCAAGGGCAGCCGCCCCCACCGCATCGCCGTCGGTGCCTACGACCGGGCCCCGGACCCGCACACCGGCGCCGACGGGCTCGTCCTGCGCGAACGGTTCGAGATCGACGTCCCGCAGAACGGCACCCCCGGGGTCCGCCCCGGCCACCGCCCCACCCTGCTCGTCCTCAACGACGGCGACCTCGGCTACGCCAAGGTCCGTCTCGACGGCCACTCCTGGGAGACCGTCCTCACCGGTCTCTCCGGCATCCCCGACGCGCTGAGCCGCGCCGTCGTCTGGAACACCGCCCGCGACATGGTCCGCGACGGCGAGCTCTCGCCCAGGGCCTACCTCGACGCGGCCCGCACCCACCTCCCGCACGAGAGCGACCTCGCCCTCGTCCAGGGCGTACTCGCTTTCTCGGGCACGCACATCACCCGTCAGTACCTCAGCTCCGAGGACCGCCCCGCGGGCCTCGCCACCCTCACCGCCCTCTGCCGCGACCTCATCCGCCGCACCGAGGACGGCCACAACCCCGGCCTCCGCCTCCTCGCCGTACGCCACCTCATCGACGCCGCCACCCAGCCCGACACCATCCAGGACTGGCTCGCCAACGGCACCGTCCCCGGCGGACCCGAGCTCGACCCCGAGCTGCGCTGGCGCGTCCTCACCCGCCTCGCCATCCTCGGCGCCACCGACGAGGCCGCCATCGCCGCCGCCCTCGAACAGGACCCCAGCGCCACCGGACAGGAAGGCGCCGCCCGCTGCCGTGCCGCCCTTCCCACCCCCGAGGCCAAGGACGCCGCCTGGCAGGCCCTGTTCCATGACGACAGCCTCTCCAACTACCTCTTCGCCGCCGTCGCCCAGGGCTTCTGGCAGCCCGAACAGGCCGATCTCGTACGCGCGTACGTGCCCCGCTTCTACCCCGAGGCCACCGCGCTCGCGGCCCGCCGCGGCACTGCCATCGCCGAGGCGGCCGGAGCCCACGCCTTCCCCGTCCACGCCGTCGACGCGGACCACCTCCGCCTCGGCGAGCAGACCCTGGACGGCCAGGACCTCACCCCCGCCCTGCGCCGCAAGCTCGTCGACCGGATCGACGACCTGCGCCGCGCCCTGACCGTGCGCGAAGCCCACTGACCGACCCCGGACCACCTGTGCCCGGCGCCCCCCACGGGAGGGCGCCGGGCACAGTCATGCCAGGCACCCGTCCCCACGGGAGGGCGCCGGGCAGAGCCATGCCAGGCACCCTTTAACACCAAAACCGCCACGCCACCCACCATTCGAATCGTCATCCCCCTTTCGGGTTCAAATTTTTCGGCTCCGTGCGTGAGCCCCGGCGAAACCCGGGCAAGCTGACACGTCGTCCCCTGCCCCCCACGCAGCCGAAGGGCCCCACAGCCATGCCCACGCAGCCCCCGCCCCTCGCCGGAACCACGACCGGACCCGCCGCGCTGCGCCCCCTTCTCGCCACCGTCCTCGACGCCCTCCACGACGGAGCCCGCCGACGCGACGGCCCCCTCCCCGCCGGTGGCCCCGACGCCGTCACCCCCCGGACGCGCGCCGCCACCCACCCCGTCATCCCCGACCAGGGCACCGGCCCCCACCACGCCCTGCGCACCCTCGTCACCGCCCTCGCCGAAGGCGCCGCCGACCCCGCCGACCCCCTCTGCACCGCCCACCTCCACACCCCGCCCCTCGCCCTCGCCGCCGCGGCCGACCTCGCCGCCTCCGCGCTCAACCCCTCCATGGACTCCTGGGACCAGGCCCCCGCGGCCTCCGCCATCGAGGCCGACACCACCGCCGCGCTCGCCGCCGAGGTCTACCCCCACCACACCGGCCCCGACGCCCTCATCACCACCGGCGGCACCGAGGCCAACCAACTCGCCCTTCTCCTCGCCCGCGAACGCAACGGCCCCGTCCAGACCGTCTGCGCCGCCAGCGCCCACCACAGCATCACCCGCGCCGCCTGGCTCCTCGGCCTCCCCGCCCCCGTCGTCCTCCCCGCCCCCGACGGGGTCATGGACCTCGCCGCCCTCGACGAAGCCCTCACGGCACTCCACCCGCCGCTGTTCGTCACCGCCACCGCGGGCACCACCGACACCGGCCGCATCGACCCCCTCGCCGACATCGCCGACCTCTGTGCCACCCACGGCGCCGAACTCCACATCGACGCGGCCTACGGCGGCCCTCTGCTCTTCAGCCCCACCCACCGCGGCAAGGTCCACGGCCTCGACCTTGCCCACAGCGTCACCCTCGACCTGCACAAACTCGGCTGGCAGCCCGCACCCGCCGGCATCCTCGCCGTTCCCCACCACCACGACCTCGACCCCCTCCATCACCAGGCGCCCTACCTCAACGCCCACGACGACACCGAAGCCGGCCTCCCCGACCTCCTCGGCCGTTCCCTGCGCACCACCCGCCGTCCCGACGCCCTCAAGATCGCCGTCACCCTCCGGGCGCTCGGCCGCGACGGACTCGCCGACCTCGTCGACCGCACCCTCGCCACCGCCCACCGCCTCGCCGACCTCATCGCCGAGACCCCCGGTCTCGACCTCTACGACCGCCCCACCATCAGCACCGTCCTCTTCCGCCCCACCGGCGCCGACGACGACACCGTCGCCGCCATCCGCCGCACCCTTCTCACCCGGGGACGGGCTGTCCTCGGCCGTGCCCACGCGGGCGGCCGCCTCTGGCTCAAGGCCACCCTCCTCAATCCCCACACCACCCCCGGCCACCTCCGCACCCTCCTCTCCCTGGTGCACCGGCTCGCCCACGAGATCCCGGAAGGCAACACCCCCCGATGACCGACCAGCCCACCCCCGGCACCGACCAGCCACACGACCTCATCGGCATCGGCATCGGTCCCTTCAACCTCTCCCTCGCCGCCCTCGCCCACGGCGTCCCCGGCCGTCCCCGCCCCCTCGACACCGCCTTCTACGAGCAGCGCCCCGCCTTCCACTGGCACCCCGGCCTCCTCATCGACGGAGCCAGCCTCCAGGTCCCCTTCCTCGCCGACCTCGTCACGCTCGCCGACCCGGCCAGTCCCTGGTCCTTCCTCAACTACCTCCGCAGCCGCGACCGCCTCTTCCCCTTCTACTTCGCCGAGCGCTTCCACATCCAGCGGGCCGAGTACGACGCCTACTGCCGCTGGGTCACCGGATCGCTCCCCGGCCTCCACTTCAGCCACCAGGTCGACGCCGTCCGCTGGAACCACCAGCGCGGCCTCTTCGAGATCGACTTCACCCAGCTCGACCACGACGGCGAGGCCCAGGCCCTGGGCCGCGCCCACGCCCGCCACATCGCCCTGGGCGTCGGCACCGAACCCCACATCCCCGGCCCCCTCAAACCCCTCATCGAGGCCGACGACCTCCCCGTCATCCACTCCGCCGACTACCTCCACCACCGGCAGGAACTCCTCGACGCCCACCACATCACCGTCATCGGCTCCGGCCAGTCCGGCGCCGAGATCTTCCTCGACCTCCTGCGCGCCCGACCCGCCGGCCGCGAGAACCTCCACTGGCTCGCCCGCACCCACGCCTTCGCCCCCATGGAGTACTCGAAGCTCGGCCTCGAACACTTCACCCCCGACTACAGCCGCTACTTCCACGCCCTGCCCGAAGCCGTCCGCGACGAACTCGTCCCCCACCAGTGGCAGCTCCACAAGGGCATCGACGCCGACACCATCGCCGCCATCCACGACGAGCTCTACCGCCGCACCCTCCACGGCGGCTGGCCCGACACCACCCTCACCCCCGGCGTCTGCGTACGCACGGCCGGACGCGTCGCCCGCGCCCGCATCGAACTGCACCTCGAACACACCCAGCAGAACAGCCGCACCCGGCTCACCACCGACGCCGTCGTCCTCGCCACCGGCTACCGCGAGCGCTCCCTGGACCGCGTCCTCAGCTCCCTCGACCCCTACCTGCGCCGCGACGCCTCCGGCCGCCCCCGTATCGACGACCGGTTCCGCCTCGTCCTCGACCCCACCGTCACCGGGAACGTCTACGTGCAGAACGCCGAACGCCACACCCACGGCGTCGGCGCCCCCGACCTGGGGCTCGCCGCCTGGCGCAGCGCCACCATCCTCAACGACCTCACCGGCACCACCCCCTATCCCCTCCCCGAGCGCACCGCGTTCACCACCTTCGGCCTCTCCCCCCAGGGCCCCGGCGTCCCCACCCGCAGCGCCGACCTCATCCCCCTCGCCCGTAACAACTGACTCCCCCCACCACACAGAAGGCGGCCGCCCCCTCCCGAAGGAGAAGACGGCCGCCCGCCGGCAGCACCCGCTAGAACACCGGTGTGCCCTCACGGGTCAGGCGCCAGTCCACCGAGGCGAACCGCGCGCTGTCCACCGAACCCTTCGCCTGCACCCAGGCGATGATGGTGTTCCGGATCTCCTCCGAGTTCGCCCACAGCTGCTTGGCACCCGCCACGTGCGGGAAGTTGCCTCCACCGCTGGCCCGGTAGTTGTTCACCGCCAGCACGAACTGCGCCGCCGGATCCACCGGCTTGCCCTCGAACGCCAGGTTCACGATCCGCGAGCCGCTGGGCTTGGCGATGTCGATCTCGTACGTCAGTCCCGACACCGCGTCGTAGTTGTAGTCCGGGGTGTTGTCCGCGTTCGTCAGCTTCGCCGTGTCCACCGGCGCACCCGCCGCCGTCCGCACGTAGTACCGCGCGGAGAACTCCAGGTAGTCCCGCAGCTGGGCGCCCGTCAGCAGCCGGGCCTCAAGGGTGTTCTCGAAGGGGTATAGACCCGCCGCGTCCTTGATCGTCACGTCCCCGGCCGGAATCCGCGCCGTACGCGAGAAGCAGGACGCCTGCGAGAGCACCGGCAGCGCCGCGTACGCGCCCCCGGCCAGTGCCTCCTTCACCGTCTCCGTCTGGACGACGTTGATCAGGTCGATGATCGGCTCGTCCTTCCAGGCCGCCTCCGCCGTGCTCATCGCCGCGGTCGACGTGCCGATGACCTGATTGACGTAGGCCACCACCTTCCTGTGCTCGTCCGCCAGCAGCCGGGTGATCTTCGGGTCCTCCGCCTCGGTGTTGGAGTTCAGCACCCGCGAACCGGCCTTCTCCACCACCCAGCGGCCCTTCTCCCACACCAGGCCGAAGTCGAAGAGGGTCAGCCGCTGCCCCCACTTCAGCGGCTCGGACAGCACGACCTTCTTGCCCGTCTGCCTGTTCTCCACGAAGTACTCGGGGATCTCCAGGTGCGCGTGCCCGACCAGGATCGCGTCGATCCCCGGCACCTGCTCGGCGACCAGCCCCGCCGCGTTCTCCACGTAGGGCACCTGGTCCCCGTACGACGAGGTGCCGCTCGTGCCCGAGTGCGCCGCGACGATCACCACGTCCGCACCCAGCGAACGCAGCCGCGGCACGAACTTCGCCGCCTGCTCCTCCAGTCCCGGGAACACCATCTTCCCGCCGACGTTCGCCTTGTCCCAGATCGCGATGCCCGGGTTGGTCAGCCCCAGGATCCCGACCTTCACGTCCCGGCCGTGCGGCGTCCGCAGCTTCTTGATGACGTACGGGGCGAACGCGGGCCGCAGCGACTTCGCGTCCAGCGCGTTCGCTCCCAGCAGCGGGAAGTCGCACTGCTCCTCGAACTTCCGCAGCACCGGGATGCCGTAGTTGAACTCGTGGTTGCCGAGCGCCGCCGCGTCGTAGCCGATCGCGTTCATCGCCTGTGCCATCGGGTGCACCGGACCGCGCTTCGCCGTGATCGGGTCGATCTTGGCGTAGTAGTACGACAACTGGGTGCCCTGGATGGTGTCACCCGCGTCGATCATCAGCGTGTTGTGACGGCCCTTCTCCCGGCGGACCCGGTCCACCAGCGTGGAGATCTTCGCCAGACCGACGTCGTTGTGGTCCTTGTCGTCGAACTCCTTGTCGGTGAAGTAGTCCCAGTTGAAGACGTTCCCGTGCAGGTCCGTCGTGCCCATCACGGTGAACGAGTACCGCTTCTGCGGACGCCCGTGGCCGTGGCCCCGGCCGGGGCCGTCGGCCGCGGCGGGCGCCGCGGAACCCCCCGCGACCGCCACACCCGCACCGGCGGCCGCCGATGCGCCCAGGAACGTCCTACGGTTCAGCGGCATTTCGTCTCCCACATCTCAGTTCTCACGCGCTTCAGTTCCCGCGCGTTCCGTTCGCGTACGGCACGGCGCGGTTCCGGAATCACCGGGCCGACCGCGCACAACGCGCGTAGATAATGTCGCAGGAGCCGCACCCGGCAACACCCCTCGCGGGTTTCGATCTGGTGACCAGCCGTTGTCGGACCCGGATGCGACAGTGGAACCATGACCCAAGCGCCGCCGCCCCACGGAACCCCCGAGCACCCCCGCGTCGCCGTCCGCGGCGACGCCCGCCTCGAAGTCGAACCCGAGACCGCCCGCGTCGGCATCACCGTCACCGCCCGGGGCAAGGACCGCCGCCACGCCCTCGACGACCTCACCCGCCGCAACAACCAGGTGCTCGAACTCGCCCGCGGTTACGGACCGGCCGTGGAAAAACTCGAAACCGGCGCGTTCTCCCTCACGCCCGAACTCGCCCAGTCGGGCCGGAACGAGAAAATCCGCGCTTACCACGGCCGCGTCCACATCACCGCCGTCCTCAACGACTTCACCGCGCTCGGTGAATTCACCACCCGAATCGCCGACCTCGAAATGACCCGGGTCAACGGCCCCTGGTGGGGCCTGCGCCCCGGCTCACCGGCCCACGCCGAAGCCCGCCGCCTCGCCGTCCACGCGGCCGTCCAGCGTGCCCGGGAGTACGCCGGTGCCCTCGGCTCCCAGCTCACCGCGCTCGTCGAACTCGCCGACCTCGGCGCGGAGAACGCCGCCCCGCCCGTCCCGGCCGCTCCCGGAGCCCCGCGCGGCCGCGCCGCCTACGCGGGGGCCGCGGCCGAGCCCGCCCCCGCCCTCGATCTCGAACCCCAGCGCCAGACCGTCTGCGCCCAGGTCAATGCCCGCTTCATCATGTCACCGCCAAAACTCTGACGAGTTCCGCGGGAAATGCTCATCCGAGCACCCCGGTGCACAATTCGGCACTTGTCAATAACCCTTCATCCAAAGGTCGTTGAGCAGTCACAGGAGGCCAATCGGCTACCCGTAGGTAAGGGCTAGGGTCGAAGCATGCGCCGAGCGAAAATTGTTTGCACCCTGGGCCCTGCCGTCGACACGTACGACCGGATCAAAGCATTGGTCGAAGCGGGAATGGACATCGCCCGCCTCAACCTCAGCCACGGCACCTACGCGGAACACGAGGAGCGGTACCGCCGCGTACGCAAGGCCTCCGGCGAGCTCGGGCGCAGCGTCGGCATCCTCGCCGACCTCCAGGGGCCGAAGATCCGCCTCGGCTGCTTCGGTGAGGGCCCCGTGCTCCTCGAACGGGGCGACACCTTCACCATCACCGTCGAACCCGTCGAGGGCGACCGCCACATCTGCGGCACCACCTACGACGGGCTCGCCGCCGATGTCACGCCGGGCGAGCGCATCCTCGTCGACGACGGCCGGGTCACCCTCGAAGTCACCGGGGTCGACGGCCCCCGGGTCCGCACCACCGTCATCGAGGGCGGCATGGTCTCCGACCACAAGGGCCTCAACCTTCCCGGCGTCGCCGTCTCCGTCCCCGCGCTCTCCGAGAAGGACATCGAGGACCTGCGCTGGGCCCTGCGCACCGGCGCCGACATCATCGCCCTCTCCTTCGTGCGCAGCGGACGCGACATCGAGGACGTCCACCGCGTCATGGACGAGGAGGGCCGCCGCCTCCCCGTCATCGCCAAGGTGGAGAAGCCCCAGGCCGTCGAGAACATCGACGGCATCGTCGCCGCCTTCGACGGCATCATGGTCGCCCGCGGCGACCTCGGCGTCGAGATGCCTCTGGAGCAGGTGCCGATCGTCCAGAAGCGGGCCATCAAACTCGCCAAGCGCAACGCCAAGCCGGTCATCGTCGCCACCCAGATGCTCGACTCGATGATCGACCATTCCCGCCCCACCCGCGCCGAGGCCTCCGACGTCGCCAACGCCGTCATCGACGGCACGGACGCGGTGATGCTCTCCGGCGAGACCAGCGTGGGCACGTACCCGGTCGAGACCGTCCGTACGATGTCCCGCATCGTCGAGGCCGCCGAGGAGGACATCCTGGCCAAGGGCCTCCCGCCGCTGACCGACCGCAGCAAGCCCCGCACCCAGGGCGGCGCGGTGGCCCGCGCGGCGGCCGAGATGGGCGACTTCCTCGGCGCGAAGTTCCTGGTCGCCTTCACGCAGAGCGGCGACACCGTCCGCCGGCTGTCCCGCTACCGTTCGCCGATCCCGCTCCTGGCCTTCACCCCGGACCGGGCCACCCGCGCCCAGCTGAACCTGACCTGGGGCGTCGAGACCTTCCTGGGTCCGGAGGTGGACTCGACGGACGCCATGGTCGCCCAGGTCGACGAGGAGCTCCTGAAGATCGGCCGCTGCCAGAAGGGCGACATCGTGGTCATCACGGCGGGCTCCCCGCCCGGCGTCCCGGGCTCGACGAACCTGGTCCGGGTGCACCACATCGGCGAGGACGACAGCCCGAAGTAGGGGGGAAGCGGAAAGCGGATGCTCACGAGAGTGTGAACATCCGCTTCGGGATGTGCCGGGTGCGGGAGTCGAACCCGCACGTCCTTTCGGACAGATGTGTTTGAGACATCAGCGTCTGCCATTCCGCCAACCCGGCTGGCCAACCCGGTCGGAGTCTACCGGTTCCGCGCGGGTTCCTGCAGCTAGGTAGGCTGCATCAGCAGCAGCATCTGTCCGGCCCGTAATGAGGAGCCCCGTGACCACGCCCGAGTCGCCCCAGCCAGCCGCTGACGATGACCAGCCGCACGTTCCGCCGCTGACGACCCGCGTCGTCATCGCCGAGGACGAGGCGCTCATCCGTCTCGATCTCAAGGAGATGCTGGAGGAAGAGGGGTACACGGTCGTCGGCGAGGCGGGGGACGGGCAGCAGGCCGTCGAGCTGGCCCGGGAGCACCGGCCGGATCTGGTGATCCTCGATGTGAAGATGCCGGTTCTCGACGGGATCTCCGCCGCGGAGAAGATCGCCGAGGAGTCGATCGCGCCGGTGCTGATGCTGACCGCCTTCTCGCAGCGCGATCTGGTGGAGCGGGCCCGGGACGCCGGGGCGATGGCGTATCTGGTGAAGCCGTTCAGCAAGAGCGACGTGGTGCCCGCCATCGAGATGGCGGTGTCGCGGTTCGCGGAGCTGAAGGCGCTGGAGAACGAGGTCGCGGACCTGGCACAGCGGCTGGAGACGCGGAAGCTGGTGGACCGGGCGAAGAGCATTCTGCAGACGGACTACGGGCTCTCCGAACCGGCCGCGTTCCGGTGGATCCAGAAGACGTCGATGGACCGCCGGCTCTCGATGCAGCAGCTCGCCGAGGCGCTGATCGCGGACGCCGAGGAGAAGAAGAAGGCCGCCGAGTAGGCGGCGCACGAGCGTACGCGCAAGGCCCGCACCCGGGGTGGAAACGGGGTGCGGGCCTTCCGCGTACGGGAGGAGGGTCAGTCCTCGCCGAGGTAGGCCTTGCGGACGGACTCGTCGTGCAGGAGGTCCGCGCCGGTGCCGGAGAGGACGATCTTGCCGACCTCCATGACGTGGCCCTGGTCGGCGAGGGAGAGCGCGGCCTGGGCGTTCTGCTCGACGAGCAGGATGGTGGTGCCCTGGGCCTTCAGCTCGACGATCGTCTCCATGATCTTCTGCATCATGATCGGGGAGAGGCCCATGGAGGGCTCGTCGAGCATCAGGAGCTTGGGCTGGCACATGAGGGCACGGCCCATGGCGAGCATCTGCTGCTCGCCGCCCGAGAGGGTTCCGGCGGCCTGCTTGCGGCGTTCCCCGAGGATGGGGAAGAGGTCGTAGGCGCGCTGGATGTCCTTCTCGATGCCCGCCTTGTCGCTGCGGAGGTAGGCGCCGAGCTGGAGGTTCTCGGTGATGGTCAGCCGGGGGAAGATGTGGCGGCCCTCGGGGGAGTGCGCCAGGCCCAGCGCGACGACCTTGTGGGCGGGGACGTCGTTGAGCGGTCTGCCGTCGAAGACGATACGGCCGCCAGCTGGCTTGAGCAGGCCGGACAGGGTGCGCAGGGTGGTGGTCTTGCCCGCACCGTTGGTGCCGATGAGGGTGACGACCTGACCGGCTTCGACGGTGAAGGAGATGCCCTTGACGGCTTCGATCTTGCCGTAGGCGACGCGGAGGTCCTCGACCTCTAGCAGTGCGGTCATCGGGTGTCCTCCTCCTCGGTGCTGGTGCTGGTGCTGGTGGTGGCGGCCTTCGCCGCGCCGGTCTCGGCGGCCTCGACCTCGGCGGCCTCCTCGGCGCCGGGGGCGCCTTCGAAGGGGGTGCCGAGGTAGGCGGCGACGACGCGTTCGTCGCTCTGGACGACGTCGGCGGTGCCCTCGACGAGCTTCTCGCCCTGGACGAGCACGGCGACGCGGTCGCAGAGGTTGAAGATGAACCGCATGTCGTGCTCGATGACGAGTACGGCGATGCCCTTGTCCCGGATGGCGAAGATGAGCTCTTCGGTGACGCGGGTCTCCTGCGGGTTCATCCCGGCGGTGGGCTCGTCGAGCAGCAGGAGCCCGGGGTCGCTGGCGAGGGCGCGGGCGATCTCCAGCTTGCGCTGGTCTCCGTAGGGGAGGTTGCGCGCGAGGTGGTCGGCCTTGTCCTGGAGACCGATGAACTCCAGGAGTTCCATGGCGCGTTCGCGGCTGGCCTGCTCGGCCCGGGTGAAGCCGGGGAGGCGGAGCAGGGCGGACCAGAGACCTTCCTTGGTCCTGGTGTGACGTCCGACGAGGACGTTCTCCAGAACCGTCATATTGGCGAAGAGCCGGATGTTCTGGAAGGTGCGGGCGATGCCGGCCTGGGTGACCAGGTGCGGCTTGGGCGGCAGGACCGTGCCCTTGTAGCTGACCTTGCCCTCGGTGGGGACGTACAGCCCGGTGAGGCAGTTGAAGAAGGTGGTCTTGCCCGCGCCGTTGGGGCCGATGAGGCCGACGATCTCGCCCGCGTTGACGGTGAAGTCGACGCCGCGCACGGCGGTGAGGCCGCCGAAGCGCATGGTGACGCCGCTGGCTTCGAGGACGGGGGTGGCGGTCTTCGTGGTGGTCATGGTGGTCACGCCCCCGCCTTGGCGATACCGGCGCCGGTCTCTTCGGACTGCCGTGGTTCGGGTACGTCGGGCTGGTCGTTCTCGTGGAACTCAAGCTGCTTGCGGCGGTCGGCGACCAGTCCTTCGGGGCGCAGCCGCATCAGCAGGATGAGCGCGATGCCGAAGAGGAAGAGCTGGTAGTCCTGCATGAACTGGAGCTTGGCCGGGATGAGGTAGAGCAGCGCGGCGCCGACGAGCGGTCCGCTGAGGGTGCCCATGCCGCCGAGGATGACCGCGGCGAGCAGGAACGCCGAGTTCGGCGGTACGGAACCGGCGAACTGGTACTGCTCGGGCGTCACGGTGTAGTTGACGTGCGCCTGGACGGTTCCGGCGAGCCCGGCGAGGGTGGCGCCGAGGGCGAAGGCGAGCAGCTTGAGCCGGAAGGCGTTGATGCCCATGGCGGTGGCGGCGGTCTCGTCCTCGCGGATGGCGACCCAGGCGCGGCCGATACGGGATTCCCCGGAGCGGCGGAAGACCAGGACGACGACGGCGGTGAAGACGAGCATCAGCAGGTAGTAGTTGGAGGACCTGCCGAGGTCGAAGCCGAGGATGCTGTGCTTCAGGCCGAAGTCGAAGCCGAAGAAGTTGAGGTCCGGGATGCTGGGGATGCCCTGGGAGCCGTTGGTGAGGTCGGGGCCGCTGTTGCCGTTGAGGTTGTTGACGGTGAGGCGGAAGATCTCTCCGAAGCCGAGCGTCACGATGGCGAGGTAGTCGCCGCGGAGCCGCAGGGTGGGTGCGCCGATGAGTACGCCGAAGACGAGCGAGGCTCCGGCGCCGGTGAGGACGGCGGCCCAGAAGGGGAACTCGACGCCGATGGCCGACATGGTGGAGCCGGAGACCAGGGCGGCGGCGTAGGCGCCGACACCGAGGAAGGCGACGTATCCGAGGTCGAGGAGGCCGGCGAGGCCGACGACGACGTTGAGGCCGAGCGCGACGGTGCCGAAGATGAGGATGTTGGCGCCGATGAGCGCGTATTCCTCTTTCTGCTGGGTGAAGGGGAAGCAGACGGCTGCGACGAGCGCCGCGGCGAGCGTGATGTTGCGGTGCTTCGCGGTCAGCGCGGTGAGGCGGGAGACGAGTCCGGCCCGGTGGAGCGCGGTGAAGGCGAAGGCGACGGTGATGAGGAAGCCGATGAAGAGTTCGGTGTAGTCGGTGTCGATGCCGTAGGCGAAGACGTAGAGGCCGATGCCGAACGCGACGACGATGATCAGGATCTCGGCCCAGGAGGGGAGGGCCTTGGCCCGGGGGGCCTGCGGGGCGCCGAGGCTGTTGCGGAAGCGCTGCCAGGCGGTGGCCCCGGTGCCGGTGAGCGGCTGGTCGCCGGGGAGGCCGAGCGCGGCGACCGCGGCGATGAGCGCGCCGATGCCGCTGACCCAGGCGCCGGGCTCCAGGTTGACGGCGCCGCCGAGTTCGTAGGAGATGGCACCGAGGGCGTAGCCGGTGGTGCCGAGGGTGCCCAGTGCGACGAGGCGTACGGGGCTGTTGGTGCCGCCGGGAGTGAGCCAGCGCAGACCGCTGATGCCGTACCCGGAGAGGGCGAGGAGCAGGGTGAGCGCGGCGCTGATCAGGGTGAGGACCTGGAGGCCGCCGGGGTAGCCGGTGACGGTGAGGTCGCCGGGGAATTCGCTGGTCCAGGTCCAGGCGAGGAAGGTGCCGGCGAGTGCGGCGGCGGCGCCGACGACGGTGCCGATGCGGGCCGCGGAGGCGGGGACCGGCAGGAAGGCGGCGGGTGCGGTGGTGTGGTTCGTGGTCATCCGTATCACGCCCGATCCGCGACGCGTTCGCCGAGCAGACCCTGGGGGCGCAGCAGCAGGACGATGATGAGCAGGACGAAGGCCCATACGTCCTTCCAGGCTCCGCCGCCGAAGAGCTCCATGCCGGGCACGTTGCTCATGTAGCCGGTGGCGAGGGATTCGGCGATGCCGAGGACGACGCCGCCGAGCATGGCGCCGTAGATGTTGCCGATTCCGCCGAGCACGGCCGCGGTGAAGGCCTTGAGGCCCATGATGAAGCCCATTTTGAAGCCGATCTGGCCGTTCTTGAGCCCGTAGGCGACGGCGGCGACGGCGGCGAACGCGGCACCGATGGCGAAGGCCATGACGATGATGCGGTCGGTGTTGATGCCCATGAGCTTGGCGGTGTCGGGGTCCTGGCTGGTGGCCTGCATGCCGCGGCCGGAGCGGGTCTTGGAGACGAAGAGCCCGAGAGCGAGCATGCAGATGGGTGCGGTGATGAGGACGAAGAGGTCACCGCGCTGGATGTGGGCGCCGAAGATGTCGAGCGCCTCACCCTTGAACTGGGGGAAGGAACGGTCCTTCTTGGCGTCCGGGTACCACTTCCAGATGGCCTGCTGGAGCGCGAGGGAGAGTCCGATCGCGGTGATCAGCGGGGCCAGCCGGGGTGCGTTGCGCAAGGGCCGGTAGGCGAAGCGCTCGGCGGCGGTGCTGACGGCGACGGAGCAGATGACGCCGCCGATGATCATGAGAGGGATGATTGCGAGGAGGGAGACACCGGCCGGCATCCAGAGGTACACGGTGAGAGCTCCGAAGCCTCCGATCATGAAGATCTCGCCGTGGGCGAAGTTGATGAGCTGGATGATTCCGTAGACCATCGTGTAGCCGATCGCGATGAGTCCGTACATCGCGCCGAGGATGAGTCCATTGGCCAGCTGTTGCGGCAGTTCGTTCACCGCAGGGCCTCCGTGGAGTGGTTCGGATATGGCACCGCGCGGGAGGCTGGTAGCGCTCCCGCGCGGTCTGGTGTGGGCGTCAGGCGTGGGCCCGGGAGCGGGTTACGGCTTGTAGGCCTCGCTGAGCTTGGAGGCCCACTTGCCGCCGTCGACCTGGTAGGCGGTCATCATGGTGTTGGTGGTGTCGCCGAACTCGTCGAAGGAGACCGGGCCGGTGACGCCCTCGAACTTGACCTTGGCCATGGCCGCGAGGACCTTGGCGCGGACCTCGTCGCTGCCGGGCAGCTTGCCGCCGTTGTCGGCGACGGCGATCTTGACGGCCTCGATGATCGACCAGGTGGCGTCGTAGGTGCCGCCGCCGTACGCCTCGTAGGCGTCCTTGTACCCGGCGTTCTTGTAGTCGGCGATGAACTTCTTGGCCGAGTCGAGCTCCTCGACGGGCTTGCCGACGGAGGTGGCGATGTCGCCCTGGGCCTTCTTGTTGAGCTTGATGAAGTCGGCGCTGTACATGCCGTCGCCGCCCATGAGCGGGATCTGCACGCTGTCCTTGAGCTGCTGGCTCAGCGGAGCACCGGCGGGGTACTCGCCACCGTAGTAGACGGCCTTGGCGCCGGACCGCTTGACCTTGGTGACGACGGCGTTGAAGTCGCGGTCGTCGGGGTTGACGTGGTCGGTGCCGACGATCTTGCCGCCGAGGGTGGTGAAGGTGTTCTTGAAGGACGCGGCGAGACCGGCGCCGTAAGGCTTCTGGTCGTCGATGAGGTAGACCTGCTTGATCTTCGCGTCGTTGAAGAGGTACTTCGCGGCGAAGGCACCCTGGATCTGGTCCGTGGTGGCGGTGCGGAAGTAGGTCTTGAAGGGACGCTTCTTGTCGCCGGTCTTCCAGTTCTCGCCCTGGGTCAGCTCGGTGCCCGTGTTGGCGGGGGAGACCTGGGTGAGGCTGGCGTCGTTGAGCGGCTTCTGCATCGACTGCGAGACGCCGGAGTTCAGGGGGCCGACCACACCGACAACGCTGTCGTCGTCGATGAACTTCTGGGCGTTCTGCTGGCCGACGGAGGGCTGCGCCTGGTCGTCGAGCGGCTTGACCTCGAACTTGATGCCCGGGACGGTGTTTTCCTTGTTCGCCGTCTTGGCCGCGAGGTCGGCGGAGTTCTTGATGCCGAGGCCGAGGGCGGACAGGTCGCCCGTGATGGGCGCGTCGACGCCGATGACGACGGTCTGGGTGTCGCCGCCGCCACCACCGCCGCCGTTCTTGCTGTCGTCGCGCGACCCGCAGGCGGTGAGTGTCAGTGCTCCGGTGGTGAGCACTGCGGTGAGTATGAACAACGAACGGTGTCGCACGAAAGGTCCTTTCCCTGGCGCGGCCTCCTCTGCGTGAGGTGCCGTGACGTTCGCCGGGCCGTACTGGGTGGTACAGGGCCGTGCTTGCAGACGCGCCCGGCGGCGCGGTGACTGGCCGTGACTCTAGGCGCAGGGGCGGGCGTCGGGGGTGGGTCCGCCGCAGGATGTGACTGTCTTGTTATGCCGTTGAGCAAGGCTTGAGGTGGCTGTGCGGACATGTACGTCTTTTTACCGGACGGTGAAGTGACCGCATTCTGAGAACACCCAGCTCTGCTAAGGGGCTTGAGCCGATCACGCTGCTGTCGCACGAGGTGGCGCGGGGTGCGGCGGGCGGAGGTGCGGCGAGGGTCCGGTGGCCGCCGGGCCGGGTGCCCGAGGGGCGGAAAGGGTCCGGGCGGTGACTACGCAGCGTCACCTTGGAGGTGGTGCGGTCGACTCGGCGTGGCACGCGTGATGGTGAGTTGGCCATACAACAGGGCGCTCGGTCAAGGGAGTTGATGCATCGAATGGCCAACTCCACCGCGTGTACGGGCTGTTGTGGACGGAAATGACTCTGCCCGGCCGGATTGTTCTCCGGCCGGGCAGGGGCGTCGCACCTCGTGGTGCGTTGTGCTGGGTTGTGGTGCGTTGTGGTGCGTTGTGGTGCGTCGCGCTTCCGGTCCGTCAGCCCGCGTCGGGGCGCGGGGCGTCACGGAGCATGCAGGTGAGGCGTGCGGTGCAGACCCGCTTGCCCGCCTCGTCGGTGAGGGCGATCTCGTACGTGGCGGTGGAGCGCCCGCGGTGTACGGGGGTGGCGACACCGGTCACGAGCCCGCTGCGCACCCCGCGGTGGTGGGTGCAGTTCAGGTCGACGCCGACGGCGAGCTTGGACGCACCGCCGTGGAGCATGGCGCCGACGGAGCCGAGGGTCTCGGCGAGCACGGCGGAGGCGCCGCCGTGGAGCAGCCCGTAGGGCTGGGTGTTGCCCTCGACGGGCATGGTGCCGACGACGCGCTCCGCCGTGGCCTCGACGACGGTGACGCCCATGCGTTCGCCGAGGTGCCCGGCGGAGAAGAGCGCGGGCAGGTCGACGCCGAGGGCGGCGTACTCGTCGATGATCTCCTGGGGGAACGTGGGTGCGGTGTGCTCGCCCATGGGCCTGCTCCGATCGTCTGCGGTGGTTCACGGCATCACTGTGTGCGTCGTTCCTATCAGACGACTGAGCGGACGCTTAGGGCGTGTCCGCCGGGCGCCCGCGCGGGCATGCGTGCGCAGGCCGCGGAACGCCGGTGCCCGGGACCGGGGCGGGCCCTCTCAGGGCCTCTCGTCCGGCGGGCCCGCCGTGGTGTTCTCGCACCGGACGACGACGGACTTGCTGGCCGGGGTGTTGCTGGTGTCCGCGGTGGAGTCGAGCGGGACCAGCACGTTGGTCTCCGGGTAGTAGGCGGCGGCGCACCCCCGGGCGGTCGGGTAGTGCACCACGCGGAAACCGGGGGCGCGGCGCTCCACGCCGTCCCTCCACTCGCTGACGAGATCGGTGTACGCGCCGTCGGGCAGGCCCAGGGCGCGGGCGTCGTCGGGGTTGACCAGGACGACGCGGCGGCCGCCCCGGATGCCGCGGTAGCGGTCGTCGAGCCCGTAGACGGTGGTGTTGTACTGGTCGTGGGAACGCAGGGTCTGCAGCAGCAGCCTGCCCTCGGGGACTTCGGGGTACTCGACGGGGGCGGCGGTGAAGTTGGCCCGGCCGGTCGCGGTGGGGAAACGGCGCTCGTCGCGTGGGGCGTGCGGGAGGGTGAAGCCGCCGGGGCGCGCGACGCGGGCGTTGAAGTCCTCGAAACCGGGGACGACGCGGGAGATGCGGTCGCGGACCGTGGCGTAGTCCCGTTCGAACTCCTCCCACGGCGTGGCCGACCCGGGCCCGAGTACGGCGCGGGCGAGCCGCGCGACGATGGCGGGTTCGGAGAGCAGATGGGGGCTGGCGGGAGGCAGGTTGCCGCGCGAGGCGTGGACCATGCTCATGGAGTCCTCGACGGTGACGAACTGCTTGCCGCTCGCCTGGACGTCCTTGTCGGTACGTCCCAGCGTGGGAAGGATCAGCGCGCGGGTGCCGGTCACGGCGTGCGAGCGGTTCAGCTTGGTGGAGACGTGGACGGTGAGGCGGGCGCGGCGCATCGCGGCCTCGGTGACGTCCGTGTCGGGGGTGGCCGCGACGAAGTTGCCGCCCATGGCGAAGAAGACCTTGGCGTCGCCGTCGCGCAGGGCGCGGATGGACCGGACGACGTCGTAGCCGTGGTGGCGCGGCGAGGTGATCCCGAATTCCTTGTCGAGGGCGTCGAGGAAGGCGGCGGAGGGGCGCTCGAAGATGCCCATGGTGCGGTCGCCCTGCACGTTGGAGTGGCCGCGGACGGGGCAGACCCCGGCACCGGGACGGCCGATGTCGCCCCGCAGCAGCAGGAAGTTGACCACCTCGCGGATGGTCTGCACGGAGTGCTTGTGCTGGGTGAGGCCCATGGCCCAGCAGACGATCGTGCGCTTCGAGGCGAGGACCATGGCCAGGGCCTGCTCGATGGTCTCGCGGTCGAGGCCGGTGGCGGTGAGGGTCTCGTCCCAGTCGGCCGCGCGGGCGGCGGCCGCGAACTCCTCGAACCCGTGGGTGTGCTCCTGGACGAACGCCTCGTCGACGGCGCCCGGGGTCTCGATGACCATCTTGTTCAGCAGGCGGAAGAGGGCCTGGTCGCCGCCGATCCGGATCTGGAGGAAGAGGTCGTTGAGCGCGGTCCCCCGGACCAGGCCGAGCGGCGTCTGCGGGTTCTTGAAGCGCTCCATGCCGGCCTCGGGGAGCGGATTCACCGAGATGATCTTCGCTCCGGCGGCCTTGGCCTTCTCCAGGGCGGAGAGCATCCGGGGATGGTTCGTGCCGGGATTCTGCCCGGCGACGATGATCAGGTCGGCCCGGTGGAGGTCCTCCAGGGAGACGCTGCCCTTGCCGACGCCGATGGTCTCCGTCAGCGCCGAGCCGGAGGACTCGTGGCACATGTTGGAGCAGTCGGGGAGGTTGTTCGTCCCGAACTCGCGGGCGAACAGCTGGAGCAGGAACGCGGCCTCGTTGCTGGTGCGGCCCGAGGTGTAGAAGAGGGCCTCGTCGGGGGAGGCGAGCCCGGTCAGCTCCTCGGCGATGACCGCGAAGGCCCGCTCCCAGCTCACCTCCTCGTACCGGTCGGCGCCCTCGGGGAGGTACATCGGGTGGGTGATCCGGCCCTGCTGGCCCAGCCAGTACCCACTGCGCGCGGCGAGGTCGGAGAGCGGGTGCGCGGCGAAGAACTCCGGGGTGACCCGGCGCAGCGTTGCCTCCTCGGCGACCGCCTTGGCGCCGTTCTCGCAGAACTCCGCCGTGTGCCGCCTGTCGCTCTCGGGCCAGGCGCAGCCGGGGCAGTCGAAGCCGTTCTTCTGATTGACCTTGAGCAGGGTCTGCGCGGTGCGCCGCGCTCCCATCTGCTGCTGTGCGACGCGCAGGCTGTGCGCGACCGCGGGCAGTCCGGCGGCGGCGTGCTGCGCCGGTCCGACCCGCGGTGCGTCCTGGACCGGGTCACCGGTGGGCGGCTTGGTGGCCATGGTGTGCTCCCCTTCGGGTCCGACTGCGGGGCGGCGCGGTGCGCGGCGCGCACCGGGGCCGTCCGTGTTCCTCGCTGTTCCTCGTTCTCCCCGTGATCCTGTCACGCGGGACCGGCGGTGGCACGGGCCCCGGGGCCCGCCGCAGCCCGGTCGGTCGGGAATGTCAGTGGTCCGTGGCAGGATCGGGGGCGTGGCTGAGACGGCATCGAAGAAGACGGCAGACAACCGACCGCGCCTGCTCCTGATGGACGGGCACTCCCTGGCGTACCGGGCGTTCTTTGCGCTGCCTGCGGAGAATTTCACGACAGGGTCGGGGCAGCCGACGAACGCGGTGTACGGCTTCGCGTCGATGCTCGCGAACACGTTGCGTGACGAGGCGCCCACGCATTTCGCGGTGGCGTTCGACGTGTCCCGCAAGACCTGGCGCTCGGAGGAGTTCCCGGAGTACAAGGCGAACCGCTCCAAGACCCCCGACGAGTTCCGGGGGCAGGTCGAGCTGATCGGCGAGCTGCTGGACGCGATGCGGGTGGACCGCTTCGCGGTCGACGGCTTCGAGGCGGACGACGTCATCGCCACGCTGGCCACGCAGGCCGAGGCGGCCGGCTTCGAGGTGCTGATCGTCACCGGCGACCGGGATTCCTTCCAGCTGATCACCGACAACGTCACCGTGCTGTACCCGACCAAGGGTGTCTCGGAGCTGACCCGCTTCACCCCCGCGAAGGTCGAGGAGAAGTACGGACTCTCCCCGCGGCAGTACCCCGACTTCGCGGCGCTGCGCGGCGACCCGTCGGACAACCTGCCGGGCATCCCCGGGGTCGGCGAGAAGACGGCCGCGAAGTGGATCAACCAGTTCGGTTCCTTCGACGAGCTGGTCGAGCGGGCCGAGGAGGTCAAGGGCAAGGCCGGGCAGAATTTCCGCGACCACCTGGACGCGGTGCGGCTCAACCGCCGGCTGACCGAGATGGTCCGCGACGTGGAGCTGCCGAAGACGCCGCAGGACCTGGAGCGCGCGCCCTACGACCGCACGGCCGTGACGGGCGTGCTGGAGGTCCTGGAGATCCGCAACCCGAGCCTGCGCGAGCGGCTGCTGGCCGTCGACCCGGGCGCGGCCGAGGACGAGGCCCCGGCGCCCGCCGCGGGCGTCGAGCTGGACGGCGCGGTGCTGGGCGCGGGCGAGCTGGCCCCCTGGCTCGCCGAGCACGGCGGGCAGCCGCTGGGCGTCGCCACGGTCGACACCTGGGCCCTGGGCAGCGGCGCGGTCACCGAGATCGCGCTGGCCGCGGCGGACGGCCCGGCCGCCTGGTTCGACCCGGCCCGGCTCGACGAGGGCGACGAGCGGGCGTTCGCCGCCTGGATCGCCGACGCGGACCGGCCCAAGGTCATGCACAACGCCAAGAGCGCCATGCGGGTCTTCCCCGAACACGGCTGGTCGGTCGACGGGGTCACGATGGACACCGCGCTCGCCGCCTACCTGGTCAAGCCCGGCCGCCGCTCCTTCGCGCTGGACGCGCTGACGGTGGAGTACCTGGGCCGTGAGCTGGCCCCCGCCGCGGCCTCCGAGGGGCAGCTGGCCTTCGGCGCGGACGACCAGGCGGAGGCCGAGTCCCTGATGGCCCAGGCCCGCGCGGTGCTGGACCTGGGCGAGGCGTTCACGACCCGGCTGGCGGAGGTCGGAGCCGACAAGCTGCTGCACGAGATGGAGCTGCCCACCTCCGCGCTGCTGGCCCGGCTGGAGCGGCACGGCATCGCCGCCGACCGGGCCCACCTGGAAGGCATGGAGCAGCAGTTCGCCGGTGCCGTGCAGCAGGCGGTGAAGGAGGCGCACGCGGCGGTCGGCCGCGAGTTCAACCTCGGTTCGCCCAAGCAGCTCCAGGAAGTCCTCTTCGGTGAGCTGGGCCTGCCCAAAACGAAGAAGACGAAGACCGGCTACACCACCGACGCCGACGCGCTGGCCTGGCTCGCCGCGCAGACCGAGCACGAGCTGCCGGTGATCATGCTGCGTCACCGCGAGCAGGCCAAGCTGCGGGTCACCGTCGAGGGCCTGATCAAGACGGTCGCGGCGGACGGCCGTATCCACACCACGTTCAACCAGACCGTGGCGGCGACGGGCCGGCTCTCCTCCACCGACCCCAACCTGCAGAACATCCCGGTCCGTACGGACGAGGGCCGGGCCATCCGCCGCGGCTTCGTCGTCGGCGACGGCTTCGAGACGCTGATGACGGCCGACTACAGCCAGATCGAGCTGCGGGTGATGGCCCATCTCTCCGAGGACGCCGGTCTCATCGAGGCGTTCACCTCCGGCGAGGACCTGCACACCACGGTCGCCTCGCAGGTCTTCGGCGTCGACAAGCCGGCCGTCGACCCGGAGATGCGCCGCAAGATCAAGGCCATGAGCTACGGGCTGGCGTACGGGCTCTCCGCGTTCGGCCTCTCCCAGCAGCTGAACATCGAGCCGGCCGAGGCCCGCGGTCTGATGGACACCTACTTCGAGCGCTTCGGCGGGGTCCGCGACTACCTGCACCGGGTGGTGGAGGAGGCCAGGGCCACGGGCTACACGGAGACGGTCTTCGGCCGCCGCCGCTATCTCCCCGACCTCAACAGCGACAACCGCCAGCGCCGTGAGATGGCCGAGCGGATGGCGCTCAACGCACCGATCCAGGGCACGGCCGCCGACATCGTCAAGGTCGCCATGCTCCACGTCGACCGGGCGCTCGGCGAGGCG
The DNA here is from genome assembly GCF_042883525.1 of Streptomyces sp. NPDC058195. Classification (NCBI taxonomy): domain Bacteria; kingdom Bacillati; phylum Actinomycetota; class Actinomycetes; order Kitasatosporales; family Streptomycetaceae; genus Streptomyces; species Streptomyces sp. NPDC058195. Next base: position 198,951 of record NZ_JBHVVM010000010.1, on the reverse strand, counting down.
GGGCTGAAGTCCCGGATGCTGCTCCAGGTCCATGACGAAATCGTCCTGGAGATCGCCGGGGGCGAGCGGGAGCGGGTTGAGGAGATCCTCCGTCACGAGATGTCCACGGCCGTGCGGTTGCGCGCCCCGCTGGACGTCTCCGTCGGTGTCGGCACGGACTGGGAGTCCGCCGCCCACTGACCGCCGACGGCACCGGACGGGCCGGGGGGTCACCCCATGGTCCGTCCGGTGGCCGCCGCGGTGGTCGTACGCGGCCGCCGCAGCCGGGCCCACGCCCCGTACAGCACCAGACCCGCCGCCAGCCCCGCCCCGGCGCCGAAGCAGATGGTCGGGATGATGTCCAGCGGGGTGTCGATGTGCCCGAAGTACGCGTACCAGCGCACGCACCGGTGGGCGACGCCGAGCAGGACGCAGACGCCCAGCAGGACGCCCGCCGCCCACCGCCCCCGGCGGCCCAGCACCGGCACGGACGGGGGGACCGGAGCCGCCCCGGCCCGCCGCAGCCCCGAGGCGGTGAACCACACCAGCACCGCCAGCGCCACCGCCGAAGTGCCGTACTGCACCAGCTGGAACACCGGGAACCCGCCGAGGCTCCCGTTGAGCACCGGCACCAGACGCACCCCCCAGCGGCCGTGATGGGTGAAGGCGTCCCACACGACGTGGCTGGCCGCGCCCAGAACCGCCGACAGCACGAACCACCCGGCCGCCCGCGGCCCCCAGGCCCTCGCACGCCCCCGTACGAAGGCGTGCACCCGCCCCTGCCAGGACTCCGGCAGCAGCGCCACCAGGGGTTCGCGCAGCAGCAGCCAGAGCGCCACCGCGGCCGCCGCGATCAGCACGTCGACCGTGAGCACGCCCCACACCGCGTGGGTGACCTCACCGAACTCCATGGCGCCCGGGATCGCCGTGTCCGCGAAGTACGTCATGTCGGGGGCGAAGGAGCCCGCCACGAGCGCCGAGGCGAACAGGGGCCCGCGCGCCGTCCCGTTCCGTCGTATCCCCGGGAGCACGGCAGCGGCATGACTGAGTGTGAACGGCATGGCGGCCAGTATGGGCGCGCTGCGTGGATGCTTCGGACACCGCCGTACAACTTGCTGTCCGGAACGTGAAAAAGAGGTAAGAACCGGTCGGTGCGCGGTGTCCCGGCGGTACGAGTTGCCGTAGGGTCGCCTGAGTCCGGCGCTGGGGAGCGCGGGGCAGCCGTCGAAGGGGAGGGGCCAGAGGTTATGGCAGCGCAATTCGGTCGCCGACTTCGCAGGGGGGCGACCACCGCGGCCGTGGCCGCACTGGCCGTGGCGGCGCTCTCCGCCTCGGGTGCCCCCGGAACCACACTGGTCACAGGGAACGGTGACCCGCAGGCCACCGGGTCGACCCCCGATCCCGACGACAGCGCGGCGACCGGCAACTCGCCGTACTACACGGACCTTCCCCCGCTGGACACCCCGAACAAGCCCGGCGCGTCCACCGGCCTGCCGGTCACCGGCCGTGCGGAATCCGGCATCCCGGCCTCGGTCCTGGCCGCGTACAAGAAGGCTGAGCAGACCCTTCGCACCGGCGACGCCGCCTGCCGGCTGCCCTGGCAGCTGCTGGCCGCGATCGGCAAGGTCGAGTCCGGCCACGCCCGCGGCGGCCGGGTCGACGCGAGCGGCACCACCTTCTCGCCGATCCTCGGCCCGGTGCTCGACGGCCGGGGCTTCGCCATGATCAAGGACACCGACAACGGGGCGTACGACGGGGACACCACCCACGACCGCGCCGTCGGCCCGATGCAGTTCATCCCGTCCACCTGGGCCACCTGGGGCCAGGACGGCAACGGCGACGGCCGCAAGAACCCCAACAACATCTACGACGCCGCGCTCGCCGCCGGGCGCTACCTCTGCGCCGGTTCCCGCGACCTGTCAACGGCCGCGGACCTCGACCGGGCGGTCCTGAGCTACAACCACTCGGACGCGTACCTGCGTACCGTCCGCTCCTGGTTCGACTACTACAAGCGCGGCACCCACGAGGTCCCCGACGGGACCGGCGCCGTCCCGCCCGGTCTCGGCGGCGGCACCGGTCCGTCCCCCTCACCGTCCGGGACGCCCCGCCCCGGCACCAAGCCGCCGAAGCCGGGCGGCGGCCCGAAGGACCCCAAGCCGAGTCCGAAGCCCACCCCGTCCGGGAAGCCGGCGGCCATCGAGAACGCCGGTACCGGCAAGCTGACCGCCACCGCCGGCGACGTCTTCGCCGAGCGGATCATGGTGCGGGCCGAGGACAAGCGCGGCGGCCCGCTGGCCAAGGTGTCGGTGACCTTCGCCATCACCAGCGACACCGACGCCGCCTTCGCGGGCGGGAGGAAGACGGCCGTCGTGCGCACCGCCGCCGACGGTACGGCCACCGCCCCGGCACTGAAGGCGGGCGAGAAGACCGGCCTGTTCACCGTGCGGGCCACGGTCACCGGCAGCTCGCTGCCGCCCGTCACGTACAGCGCCACCGTCACCGCCCGGCGGGCCGACGCGATCGCCCGCACCGGGGACACGGCGCTGACCGCCGCCCCCGGGGCCCGGTTCGCCGACGCCGTCGAGGTCAAGACCACCTACAAGGGCGCGGTCGCGGCCGGGGTCACCGTCACCGCCACCATGATCACCGACGCCGGGGAACCGGCCGAGAACGACAAGGGCCCCTACTTCAAGGACGCCGACGGCAAGCCCGTCCGCACCCTCACGGCACTGCGGACCGGCGCCGACGGCACCCTGGAACTGCCGCAGATCTACGCCGACGGCACCGAGGGCACCTTCAAGCTGCGCCTCACCACCGAGGGCGGCGCCACGCTCGTCGTCGAGCTGAAGGTCGAGGCCTCCGAGCCCACCACGACCCCCTCGCCCGGCGAGTCCTCCGACGGGGGCGCCACCCCCGCGCCCGGCGTGAGCCCCTCGGCCACCGGGAGCCCCTCCACCGCCGCGAGCCCCAAGGCCTCCACCGCCTGATCCGGCCCGCCCGGCCGCACCACCCCAGCAGCCCCTTTGCCACCACCCGGCAGAGGGGCTGTTCCACGTGTTCTCATCTCGCGCCCGCGTTGCTACGGTGCCCGCACCCTGACGGCCCATCAGATTGATGTTCTCCGGGAGGACCGCATGCGTGCCCTCGTCGCCGCCGCCATCGGACTGGCCGCCGCCCTCGCGCTCGTCCTCACCATCAGCGCGATCGGCGCCCCGCCCGGAAAGACCTCGCCCAAACCCCTGCTGACCACCGTCCCCGGCCCCAAGAACTAGGGGGTGGCACCACCATGCGCCGCCGAGCCAGCCTCGTACTCCTGGCCTTCGCCGTCTTCTTCACCGCCCTGTCGCCCCTGCTGCGCTGGTACGCCTTTCCCAGACTGGCGAAGATCCCGCCCAGCCAGTACCAGGAGACGGTGCTGGAGGCGAAGCCCGCCACACTCCTCGACTACAACGACAACATGAAGGTGAAGACGGTCCCCAAGGTCACCATCGTGCAGACCCTCAAGGGCAACGTCGAGGAGTCCGAGCGCATCGAACGCAGCGCGGGCCGCGACGTCGTGGTCTGGGACGCCCTCAGCTACGTGGCCGGGCCGGACGGCAAGATGGTCTCCGAGATCCCCGAGCGCTACATCTTCGACGCCCACAGCCAGGCCCCCGTCCACGCCACCGGCGAAATGGTCGACGGCGACCCGGTCCGGCGCGAGGGCATCGAGTTCAAGTGGCCCTTCCTCACCGAGAAGCGCGACTACGAGTACTTCGACGCCCAGGCCCGCACCAGCTCACCCATCCACTACGGGGGCACCCGCACCTTCCGCGGCATGGAGGTCTACTACTTCGAGCAGACGATCCCGTGGACCAAGGTCCCGATGCCGAAGAAGATGCCGATCCAGGGCGTCAGCCCGGAACAGATCGCCAAGACCGGCATGACCCGCTGGTACACCACCAAGCGCATGTTCTGGGTGGACCCGGTCACCGGAGCCCCGGTCAACGGCGAGGAGATCCACAAGGAGGAGCTGCGCAACGCCAAGAAGATGGGGATGCCCGAGGACACCATGACCGTGTTCGCCGGACACGTGAAGATGCGCCCCGACTACGTCGAGTCGATCGTCGACCTCGTCAAGTCCCAGCGCCTGCTGGTCCTGCTGCTCACCGCCTACCTGCCCTGGGGCTTCCTGGTCCTCGGCGGCGGACTGCTCGCTCTCGCCCTGTGGCTGGAGGCCCGCTCCCGCCGCCCGGACGCGCCCGCGGAACCGGACCCCGCCCCTACCCCCGCCTGAGCCGGGCGCTGGTGAACCGGGTCGCCTGCGCCGTCGCCGGATCCTCGGGCCACGGATGCTTCGGGTAGCGGCCGCGCAGCTCCGCCCGCACGGCCCGGTAGCCGTCCTTCCAGAACGACGCCAGATCCGCCGTGACGGCCGCGGGGCGCCCGGCCGGTGACAGCAGGTGCACCAGCACCGGCACCCCCGCCACCCGCGGCGTCTCGCGCAGCCCGAACAGCTCCTGGAGCTTCACCGCCAGCACCGGCTGCGCCCCGCCGTACTCCACCCGCACCCGGGAACCGCTCGGCACCTCGATCCGTTCCGGCGCCAGCTCGTCCAGCCGCACCGCCTCGCCCGTCGCCCACGGCAGCAGCCGCCGCAGCGCCTGCCCCGCGTCGATCCGGGCCAGATCCGCCCGCCGCCGGGCCCGCGAGAGCTCCGGCTCCAGCCACTGCCCGGTACGCTCCAGCAGCGCCTCGCGGGACATCCCGGGCCAGGGCTCGCCCAGCTCGCGGTGGAGGAAGGCGAGCCGCTCCCGCAGCTGCTCGCTCTCCCGCGTCCAGCGCAGCAGCCCGAGTCCCTCCCGCCGAAGACCCTCGACCAGCGCCTCCCGCACCGCGTCCGGCACCGGACGCGTGAGAGGGCGCACCGTCAGCTCGATCGCACCCAGCCGCTCCACCCGGCGCGCCACCACGTCGCCGTCCGCCCAGCGCACCTCCTCGCCGTCCCGGAGCAGGTGTCCGGCCGCCGCCCGAGCGGTGCCCTCGTCGATCACCGCGGCCAGCCGCACCCGCGCCGACGCCGCGTGCACCGGGCGGTCCGCCACCGCCACCGCCAGCCAGGGCGCACCGCGCAGCCCCGAGCCCTCCCCGCTCTCCGCACCCGTCCCGGACGCCATCAGGAACGCCCCCTCGCCCCGGGCCCGCGCCACCCGCTCCGGGAAGGCCAGCGCGGCCACCAGCCCCACGGCCGCGTCCTGCGTCCCCGGGTGCCCGTCCGCCCCGCCGAGCGAGGCGGACAGCCGCTGTACCTCCTGCCGCCACCGCGCCGCGTAACCGTCCCCGCCCCGCCGCGCGGTGCGCAGCGCCGCCGCCAGATCGTCCCCGTATTCCCGGGGCGGCTCCTCGCTCAGCAGCGCCACCACCTCGGCGGCCCGCCGCCCGCCCACCTCGGCCGCGCCGTCCAGCAGCGCCCGCGCCAGCCGGGGGTGCAGGCCGAGCCGGGACATCCGCACGCCCCGGTCGGTCACCCGCCCGTCCGTGTCCACCGCGCCGATCGCCGCCAGCACCTCGCGCGCCGCGCCCATCGCACCGGCGGGCGGCGGGTCGAGCAGCGCGAGGCCCGAGGCGTCCGGATCGCCCCAGCACGCCGCCTGGAGGGCGAACGCCGCCAGGTCCGCGACCCGGATCTCCGGGGACGGGAACCGCGCCAGCCGCCCGTCCTCCGCCTGCGCCCAGCACCGGTACACCGTCCCGGGCGCCTCCCGCCCGGCCCGGCCCGCCCGCTGCCGCCCCGCCGCCTGCGAGGCCCGCACCGTCGTGAGCGCGCTCAGCCCCCGGGCGTGATCGGTACGCGGCTCCCGGGCCAGCCCCGAGTCGACCACGACCCGCACCCCCGGCACCGTGAGCGACGACTCCGCCACCGAGGTCGCCAGCACCACCCGCCGCCCGCCGGACGAACCGGCCAGCACCGCGTCCTGCACCGCCGCCGGGGCACGCCCGTGCACCTGGAGCACCTCGGCGCCCGTGCCCGTCAGCTGCCCCGCCACCCGCCCGATCTCGCCGACGCCCGGCAGGAAACACAGCACGTCGCCGTCCCGCTCGGCCAGCGCCCGGCGCACCGTCGCGGCGACATGTGCCAGCAGCGCCGGATCGACCCTCATCCCGTGCGGCGGCCGCACGGGTGCCGCGGGCGGCGCCCAGACCACCTCCACCGGATGCGCGACCCCCTGGGCCTCGACCACCGTGGCGTCGCCCAGCAGCCGCGCCCAGCCCGCCGCGTCCGTCGTCGCGGAGGCGGCGACCAGCCGCAGACCGGGCCGCAGGGTCTCGCGCACATCGAGCAGGAACGCGGCGACCGTGTCCGCGTCCAGATGCCGCTCGTGGCACTCGTCGATGATCACCGCGTCGACCCCGGCCAGCTCCTGGTCGCGCTGGAGCCGCTGGAGCAGTACCCCCGTGGTCACCACCTCGACCACCGTGCCGGGCCCCACCACACGCTCCCCGCGCACCGTGAAGCCCACCCGCTCGCCGGCCCGCTCCCCGAGGAGCCACGCCATCCGCCGCGCCGCCGCCCGCGCGGCGATCCGCCGGGGCTCGGCGACCACCACCCGGCGCACCGGGCCGCGCCCGGTCAGCCCGGCCAGTACCAGCGGGACGAGCGTCGTCTTGCCGGTGCCGGGCGGCGCGCACAGCACCGCCACGCCACGGTCGTCGAGCGCCCGCTCCAGGGCGGGCAGCGCGGTGCGTACGGGCAACTGGTCCAGGGCATCGGTACGGATCACGCCCCCAGTCTCGTACGCCGCCGGTCCGGCCCGTACCCCAGTCGCGTACGCCGCCGGTCCGGCCCGTACGCGGACGGATCAGCCCCGTGCGCGTACGGGCCGGCCGCGGACGGGGATCAGTCCCGTACGCAGACGAAGATCGCGGTGCCCGGGATGAGGTTGCCGCGCAGCGGGGACCAGCCGCCCCACTCCTGGTGGTTCCAGGCCGGCCACTCCGGCTCGGCCAGGTCCACCAGCCGGAAGCCGCCCGCCACCACGTCCCGCACCCGGTCGCCCAGCGTCCGGTGGTGCTCGACGTAGACGGCCTCGCCCCGCTCGTCCTGCTCGACGTAGGGGGTGCGGTCGAAGTAGGAGGCCGCGACGGAGAGGCCCTCCGGACCCGGCTCGTCCGGGAACGCCCAGCGGACCGGGTGCGTCACCGAGAAGACCCAGCGGCCGCCCGGCCGCAGCACCCGGCGCACCTCGCGGAAGACCCGCACGGGGTCGGCCACGAACGGCACCGCGCCGTAGGCGGAGCACGCCAGGTCGAAGGAGCCGTCCCGGAACGGGAGCACCCCGGCGTCCGCCTCCACCAGCGGAACCCCGCCGCCGATCCGCAGGGCGTGCTGCAACTGCCGGTGCGAGAGGTCCACCGCCACCGGGCGGGCCCCCTGGGCGGCGAGCCAGCGCGAGCACTGCGCGGCGCCCGCGCCGATCTCCAGGACGTCCAGCCCGCGCAGCGAGGCGGCGGGGCCCAGCAGCCCGGCCTCCGCCTCGTCGAGGCCCTCCGGCCCCCAGACGAAGCGGTCGTCACCTAGGAAGCCGCCGTGGTCGCTCTGGTACTCGTCGGCGTTCCGGTCCCACCAGCCGCGGCTTGCCCGGCTGCTCTCGGTCTCCGACGCCTCGCGGCGGGTCGCCTCGGGTTCGGCCGCGTAGATCTCTTGGCTCATCGTGTCCGTCGTTGTAGTTTGCCTTCACCCCGCCGCATGCGGCACGCACCAGGGGGTACTTGTGAGTACGGTGCCTGTGCGCACGGATTCTTCCGGGGCGGATCCGGCCACAGAGCGCACGAGTTGCACCGGATATGCGCCGGAGCGCCCCCGGTGTGCGCCTTCGCGCATTGACCGTGCCCGGCTGCCCCCGTATGCTACAAGTTGCGCTGCGAGCCTGCGCGCCTCAGACCTAGCAGGCCGCGCTCGCATCTGTTGTATGCCCCTCGGTTCACGAGGCGCCTCCCGCCAAGCGGGTCGGCGCTTCCCGAGCTGTCTGGAATTCGGCAGAGGTGATACGGGCTCCCGGCGTAGCAGTACCTACGACTCACTGTCCGTACCGGAGCCCTTTCCCACATGACGAGCAGCACCGAGACCACCGCCACCACCCCGCAGGTAGCGGTCAACGACATCGGTAACGAGGAAGCCTTCCTCGCCGCGATCGACGAGACGATCAAGTACTTCAACGACGGCGACATCGTCGACGGCGTCATCGTGAAGGTCGACCGGGACGAGGTCCTGCTCGACATCGGTTACAAGACCGAAGGCGTCATCCCTTCCCGCGAGCTCTCGATCAAGCACGACGTCGACCCGAACGAGGTCGTCAAGGTCGGCGACGAGATCGAGGCCCTGGTTCTCCAGAAGGAGGACAAGGAAGGCCGCCTCATCCTGTCCAAGAAGCGCGCTCAGTACGAGCGTGCCTGGGGCACGATCGAGAAGATCAAGGAAGAGGACGGCATCGTCACCGGTACCGTCATCGAGGTCGTCAAGGGTGGTCTCATCCTCGACATCGGCCTCCGTGGCTTCCTGCCGGCCTCCCTCGTCGAGATGCGCCGTGTCCGCGACCTCCAGCCCTACGTGGGCAAGGAGCTCGAGGCCAAGATCATCGAGCTGGACAAGAACCGCAACAACGTGGTCCTGTCCCGCCGTGCCTGGCTGGAGCAGACCCAGAGCGAGGTCCGCCAGACGTTCCTCACGACCCTGCAGAAGGGTCAGGTCCGCTCCGGCGTCGTCTCCTCGATCGTCAACTTCGGTGCGTTCGTGGACCTCGGCGGCGTCGACGGTCTCGTGCACGTCTCCGAGCTGTCCTGGAAGCACATCGACCACCCCTCCGAGGTTGTCGAGGTCGGCCAGGAGGTCACCGTCGAGGTTCTCGACGTCGACATGGACCGCGAGCGCGTCTCGCTGTCGCTCAAGGCGACGCAGGAAGACCCGTGGCAGCAGTTCGCCCGCACGCACCAGATCGGGCAGGTCGTTCCCGGTAAGGTCACCAAGCTCGTTCCGTTCGGTGCGTTCGTGCGCGTCGACGAGGGCATCGAGGGTCTGGTCCACATCTCCGAGCTGGCCGAGCGCCACGTGGAGATCCCGGAGCAGGTCGTCCAGGTCAACGACGAGATCTTCGTCAAGGTCATCGACATCGACCTCGAGCGCCGTCGCATCAGCCTCTCGCTGAAGCAGGCCAACGAGTCCTTCGGTGCCGACCCGGCCTCGGTCGAGTTCGACCCGACCCTGTACGGCATGGCCGCGTCCTACGACGACCAGGGCAACTACATCTACCCCGAGGGCTTCGACCCCGAGACCAACGACTGGCTCGAGGGCTACGAGACCCAGCGCGAGGCGTGGGAGACGCAGTACGCCGAGGCGCAGCAGCGCTTCGAGCAGCACCAGGCCCAGGTCATCAAGTCCCGCGAGGCCGACGAGGCCGCTGCTGCCGAGGGCGCTGCCGCCCCGGCCGGTGGCGCCCCGGCTGCCTCCGGCGGCAGCGGTGGCGGCTCGTACTCCTCGGAGTCCGCGGACAACTCCGGCGCCCTGGCGTCGGACGAGGCCCTGGCTGCCCTGCGCGAGAAGCTGGCGGGCGGCCAGAGCTGACGCTCCGTGCCCCCTCCGGCCGATGATCGGCCGCAGTAGGTGAAAGTGAGGCCCGCTCCCTTCGGGGAGCGGGCCTCATGCGTGTCCGCGACCGCCCGCGGGGCCGCTACGGGGTGACGCTGATGTTGGTCAGCCCCTTGCCCCCGGTCACCGTGTTGCTGCTGTAGACGGTGGTCGGACAGCCGGAGCCGTAGTTGGTGACGTTGATCGCGAGGCGCTTGTCGCCGGAGGCACCGCTCAGGTCGGAGGTGTTGCCCCGGAAGACGGTGCCGCAGCCCCAGCCGCTCTGCTGGGTGTGGGTCTCGTAGCCGGTGTTGGCGGTGTGGGTGCCCTTGTTGTTCTCGACCAGGACGTCGTTGCCCTTCACGTCGACCCAGGAGTCGTCGAAGTGGACGCCGGTCAGTCCGCTGCCGTCGAAGGTGTTGCCGACGATCCGGACCCCGGTGGTGCCCTCCTTGACGTCGACGTTCTCGCCGCCGACCCCGGGGCCGATCGTGTTGTCCAGGATCTGCACCCGGTCGCTCCGGTCCGAGAGGTCGTTGGCGGTGCCGACGTACACGCCCTCGCCCATGCCGCGTCCGTCGTTGCCGGTGTCGTAGATCCGCGAGTTCTTGAGGACGCCGTCCTTGCTGGACTTGCGGAAGTGGACGCCCTCCATGGCGAGGCCATGCACGGTCACCGAGTCGATGACGACGCCGGTGGCGGTGTCGGCCATGATCCCCTTCTGGCCGCCGGTGACGGTGATGCCCCGGACGGTCCAGTAGGAGGCGCCGTTGAGATGCAGCCCGTAGCCCCCGCTCGCGGTGAGGACCGCCTTGGCCGAGCCGGTGAGGGTGATCCGGGCGGCGGCGGTGGCGGGGACGGTCGCCTTGAAGTTGCCGGTGTAGGTACCGTCGGCGAGCCGGATGGTGTCGCCGGGGGAGGCCGCGGCGAGGGCGGACTTGAGCTGGGCGGCGGTGCTGACGTCGATGACCGCGTCGGCCCCGGCCGCGGTGGCGGCAGCGAGGGCGAGGCCGCAGGTGGCGAGGGCGGTGGCAGGCAGGACCGGGAGCAGCGTGCGGGTGCGCATGGGGGGTGCCTTCCCGTCGAAGGAGTTCGAGGTTCTCGTACATGAATGCGGGGCGAGCCTCTGAACGTGCTGCCCAGTGACGGTAGGGACGCCGTGCGGCCGTGTCAATGTCTGGACCAATGCCGCACGAGGTTCCCGGATGGGCGGTCCGGGCGAACCGGGGAACGCATGTGTGGGACGGGTGGGGCGGCCGGGGTGCGGCACGGCCCGTTGTCGTCGGCAGCGGTCCCGTGCAGCCGCCAACTCAACTGGTACGGGGCGCTGTTCGGGCGCGTGACGGTCAAGAGGCGGGCTTCCGGGCGCCGGTGTGGAACGGCTCGGGGCGGGGGCGTGCGCGTACCGTGGCCTTCGCTCCGGCGCTTTGGCGCCTGGCCCGGCATGAACCGGCGGGTGAAGGGGCACAGTCCGGGAATGCATGTGCGCTGCCGGACGTTCTTCCCGACGAATACGAGGAGGAGCGGTAACCGTGCCTGATCCGCAGAGTTTGTACGAATGGGAGCCGAAGGGGCTGGCCGTCGTCGACATGGCGCTCGCCCAGGAATCGGCCGGCCTGGTCATGCTCTACCACTTCGACGGATACATCGACGCGGGTGAGACCGGCGAGCAGATCGTGGACAACCTGCTCGACTCGCTGCCGCACCAGGTCGTGGCCCGCTTCGACCACGACCGACTCGTCGACTACCGCGCACGGCGCCCGCTGCTGACCTTCCGCCGCGACCGCTGGACCGCCTACGAGACCCCGACGCTCGACGTCCGGGTCGTGCAGGACGCCACCGGGGCGCCCTTCCTGCTGCTGTCCGGCCCCGAGCCCGACGTGGAGTGGGAGCGCTTCGCCGCCGCCGTCGAGCAGATCGTCGAGCGCCTGGGAGTCCGCCTCGCGGTGAATTTCCACGGGATCCCGATGGGCGTCCCGCACACCCGCCCCGTGGGCCTCACCCCGCACGGCAACCGCACCGACCTCATGCCCGGCCACCGCAGCCCCTTCGACGAAGCGCAGGTTCCCGGCTCCGCGGAGGCCCTGGTGGAGTACCGGCTGATGGAGGCCGGGCACGACGTCCTCGGTGTCGCCGCCCACGTTCCGCACTACGTCGCCCGCTCCGCGTACCCCGACGCGGCGCTCTCCGCGCTGGAGGCGATCACGGCCGCGACGGGCCTGGTCCTGCCGGCCGTCGCCCACACGCTGCGTACGGAGGCGCACCGCACCCAGACCGAGATCGAGCGGCAGATCGGCCAGGGCGACGAGGAGCTGGTCTCGCTGGTCGAGGGCCTTGAGCATCAGTACGACGCGGTCGCCGGGTCCGAGACCCGTGGAAACCTGGTCGCCGAACCGGTGGACCTGCCGTCGGCCGATGAGATCGGCCTGGAATTCGAGCGCTTCCTGGCGGAGCGCGAGGGCGACGTCTGACCGCTCCCCCCCGGCCGTGGGCCGGGGTACTAGGCTGCGGGTCATGCTGAAGGTGGGCCTGACCGGTGGGATCGGCGCCGGCAAGAGTGAAGTGTCACGGCTGCTCGTCGGATACGGGGCCGTGCTGATCGACGCGGACCGGATCGCCCGCGAGGTGGTCGAGCCGGGAACCCCCGGGCTCGCCGCCGTGGTCGCCGAGTTCGGCGAGGGCGTCCTCGCCGCCGACGGCACCCTGGACCGGCCGAAGCTCGGCTCGATCGTCTTCGCCGACGCCGGTCGTCTCGCGGCGCTCAACGCCGTCGTCCACCCGCTGGTCGGCGCCCGCTCCGCCGAGCTGGAGCGCGCCGCGGGCCCCGATTCGGTCGTCGTCCACGACGTACCCCTGCTCACCGAGAACGGCCTCGCCCCGCTCTACGACCTCGTGGTCGTCGTGGACGCACGCCCCGAGACCCAGCTCGACCGGCTGGTCCGGCTGCGCGGCATGACCGAGTCCGAGGCACGGGCCCGGATGGCCGCCCAGGCCACCCGCGAGCAGCGGCGCGCCGTGGCCGATCTGATCATCGACAACGACGGGTCGCTCGCGGAACTGGAGCCGCAGGTCCGCGAGGTCTGGGCGGAGCTGACCCGGCGGGCCGCGGCCGGCTGACCCCACGGCCTCGGGGCCCGGTCCCGTACGGAATACCGGTCCCGGGGCGGGCGTTGGACACCTGGTGGGACAAGGGGCCTGCATACGAGCCGGGCCGGGCCGGTGCGACGCGTACGAAGGCCCGAAGGGAAGGACGAGACCGTGCCCGAGAGGACTCCGGAGACCGATGTCATCGACTTCCGCGCGGCCGAACGGCTGCTGGACGCGCGCGACCCGCGGGGCGCGGTGAAGCTGCTGGACTCGGTGATCGCGGCGCATCCGGAGAACACCGCGGCCCGGCTGCTGCGCGCCCGCGCCTTCTTCGCCGCCGCCCAGCTGCGTCCCGCCGAGCTCGAATTCGAGCTGGTTTTGGAGCGTGAGCCGGACAACGCCTTCGCGCACTTCGCGCTGGCCCGTACCTTCGAGCGCTCCGGCCGGACCGGCCGGGCCGCCCGGCATTTCCGGCTGGCGGCCGCGCTGGACCCGAACCCGGAGTACCTGAGGGCGGCCCGCTTCCCGGTCCAGGACTGAGGCCCGGGTCACCCCCGCTCAGTGCCCGTACCTGCGGTGTCCGCCGTGGTCGGGCTCGTACGGCGGGATGGTGCGGCCGGGCTGGTAGTGCGGGCCCTGGTGGATGTGGTGGACGATCACGGTGAGGTCCACCAGCACCAGCAGCACCAGCAGCCCGCAGGCGACGGCCCAGCCGTCCCGGTCGGCCAGAGTGAAGGCGACCAGGCCGAAGAGTGCCCAGGCCAGGCCCCATAGACTCAGGCAGAGCCGCAGCCGCAGCGCACTGCGGGCCGTCGTCGGTTCATTGCCGGTACGCATGGCGATCGCCTCTTCTACCAGGATGGACCCGCGACGGCGTTTCGGCGCAGGACGACATCCGATCGAGGGGAACGCGCGTGAACGGCACATCGTGGGAGGACCGTACGGGCCGCAGGGCGAGGATCCGGGGCTGCCTGCTGGGCGGGGCGATCGGGGACGCGCTGGGCAACCCGGTGGAGTTCCTGTCCCTGGCCGGCATCCGGCGTGCGTGCGGTGAGCACGGTGTGACGGGGCTCGTCCCGGACGGCGAGGGCGTCGTCGGCCGGGTCACGGACGACACGCAGATGACCCTGTTCACCGCGGAGGGGCTGATCAGGGCCCATTCCCTGGCGAGGGCGAAGGGCGGTGGCGGTGGTGGCCACGGCGATGGCGGAGCCACGGCCCGGACCGTACGGAACGCCTATCTGCGCTGGCTGGACACCCAGAACCACCCCGCGCCGCCGCGCGCGGGCGGCGGCAGTGCGGTGCGTACCGGCTGGCTCAGGCAGCAGCCCTGGCTCTACGCGCGCCGCGCCCCCGGCAACGCCTGCCTGACCGGCCTCGCCACCGGCCACGTTCCCGAACCGGCCGACCGTCTCGGCGCGCCCGGCCCCGTCAACACCGGCTCCAAGGGATGCGGAACGGTGATGCGCTCCGCGCCCTTCGGGCTGGTGGGACAGGACCCCGAGGCGGCCTTCCGGCTCGCGTACTGGTGCGGGCAGATCACCCACGGCCATCCGACCGGTGCGTACGCGGCCGGGGCCTTCGCCGCGATCATCGCGCATCTGCTGGAAGGCGACTCAACCGAGGGCGCCGTGCTGCGGGCGATGGAGCTGCTGCGCCGCCACCCGGGCCACGAGGAGACCTCCGCGGCGCTGCGGGCCGCCCTCGACCTGGCGGCGGAGGGCGCGCCGGCCGGTGAGAAGGCGGAGAGCCTGGGGGCGGGCTGGGTCGCCGAGGAGGCCCTGGCCATCGCCGTGTACAGCGCGCTGGTGCTGCCAGGCGCCGACCAGGTCGCCGCCGCCCTGCTGCTCTCGGTCAACCACTCGGGCGACAGCGATTCCACGGGGGCGATCTGCGGCAATCTGCTCGGCGCCCGCCACGGTGACGTACACCTCCCGCCCTCCTGGCTGGTGGCGACCGAGGGCCGGGCCGTGATCGGTGAGCTGGCCGACGATCTGTGCCTGGAGTTCGAGCAGGCGGTGGCCTGGCCGGAGGGCCGCTACCCGGCGTACTGACGGACGGGGGCGCCGCCCGCCGGAACGCCGGGCGCTGGCGGTGCGTCAGGCGGTCCGGCGGTGGTGGCCGGTTCAGCCGGTCAGGAGCTTGGCGCGCAGCTTCGCCACCGTCGCGTCGTCGAGCCTCAGCCCCTCGCGCACGTAGCTGCCGAAGTCGCCGTATATCTTGTCGACCTGGGCGAACGCGGCACGCAGCCAGCTCAGTTCGACGGCCTTGGGGTTGCCCAGGTAGTCGTTGCTGGCGAGGAAGTCCGCCTCGACGGTCTCGCGCGGGACGCCGAGCAGGGTCAGCAGGACGGCGGTGCTCCAGCCGGTGCGGTCCTTGCCCGAGCTGCAGTGGTAGACCGTCGCGCCGGAGTCGTTGTTCGCGACGGCGGTGACCAGGTCGCGGAAGGCGTAGTCGGCGCCCACGAAGTTGACCATGAACGGGTAGCCGATGGACTGGCCGAGGTCGGACGAGCCGGAGAACAGCCCGGCCGCGATGGCCTCGGCCAGTGTCATCAGCGCCGAGTCGTGGAAGCGGATGCCGTGGTCGAACGAGACCACGTCGGCGACCTGGTACGTCACCCCGGCGGGCAGCCGGTCCGGGTCCTGGTAGCGCTCCACCGCGTTGCGCAGATCGATGTCGAGCGTGAGGCGCTGGGAGAGCAGCAGCTGCTGCTCGGCGTCACTGAGCTTGTTGATCTTGTTGGAACGGTAGACCAGGCCGGGGCGCACCCAGCGGCCGTCGGTGGTGCGGTAGCCGCCGATGTCCCGGAAGTTGCGGGCGGATTCGATGCCGGCCGAGCGCTCGGCGATGACGAGCGGGGAGCCGCTGTCCGGCACCAGGCGGAAATACCAGCGCCCGGTGGCGGCGAGGGCCCCGGCGGGGACGGTCAGTGAACCGGTGCCGGGGGCCGTGCCCACCGGGGTGCCGGTGGTGGCGTCGGGAGAGGCGAGGGCGGTGACCGTGACCGATCCGGCGCCGGAGGCCCAGGAGAGCGTGTAGCCGCCGTCGGCGGCGCGCTTGGCGGTGGCCGCCGTGAACGGTACGGCGGCGCGCGTGGTGGCCTGCGCGGAGGCCGGGGCGCCTGCCGCGGGGGCACCGGCGGGGGCGGCGGCGAGCGCGGGCGGGGCGAGGAGGGTGCCGGTGAGCAGCGCGGCCGTGACGGCGGCCTGGGCGATGCGGTGCGTGCGCATGGTGCTCCTTGTCTGCGTCCCTTGCGGGGCGTGGCGGGGGGTCAGGAGGTGGGTGCGGCGGTGCACGGTGTGGTGCCGCAGACATTGATGACACGGCCGGTGGTCAGGAAGGTGGCCTTCTGCTGACGCGCGGCTGGCGAGTTGCGGGGGTCGGAGTGCGGGTCGTGCCCGTACTGCGGGCCTGCGGGCGGGGTGTTGGTGACCGGCGGGGAGGGGGTGCCGCTGTCCCACACCGTCATCGCGGAACCCCGGTAGGGCAGTTCGTCCCGGTCGAGGGGCCTGATGCCCCAGTACGGGACGGTGTCCGGGCTGCGGCCGGGCGGCAGCGCCGGGCTGATCAGCCGGGCGCCGATGGTGCGCGCCTCCACCTCGGCCGCCGCGTTGGCGACCTGGTGGTCCCCGTACGCGACGTGCATCAGCACCTGGTGGCGGTCGGTGAGGCGGGCCGCGTAGCCGTTGGTCTCGCCGCGGTCCCACACCATCTGGAACAGCTGGAGGACGATCTGCTGGCGCAGCTTGTCCGGGTAGGAGGCGTCCAGGACCTGCTGGAACGGTGCGAAGTCGACGCTGCGGTTGAGGAGCAGGCCGTAGTTCATGCCGGTGACGCCGAGGACGCCGCGCCGGATGTCGGGCGAGGCGGCCAGCAGGGCGCCGCCGAGGATGCCGCCCTGGCTGTTGCCGTCGTATCCGATGCCGTGCCGGATGTCGACGAGCCGGCGGCCGTTCCCGTCGCGGAAGGCCGGGTCGCTGGTCAGTCCGGCGGGGTGGATCAGGGCGCGGGCGAGGAAGAGGGCGTTGAGCAGGCCCTGTTCGGTGCGTTCGGGGACGGCGGGGAAGAGGTTCGGGTCGGACAGCGCGCCGACCACCGCCAGGATGTCCTCCTCGGCCATTCCGATCCAGTCGGTCGCGCAGAACGTGAAGTTGTGCTCCGCGGCCATCGCCTTGACGTTGCCCGCGCCGACCTCCGCACGGCGGCCGAGGAGGCCGTGCCCGTAGAGCGCCGGGTGCGCCGGGGTACGGAACGCGGAGCGGGGTATCTCGCAGCGGAACTCGGCGATCTGGATGCTCCCGGGGAGACGCCGGGGCAGCCCGTCACGGCCGCGGTGCAGTACGGAGCCGGGCGGGCCGCCGGGCCGGTCCAGATAGCCGGGCACCTCGATCCGGCCGGTCACCTCGCGGGCGATCCGGGCGTCCTGTCCGGCGGTGAAGTCGGTGACACCGGTGACGGTGAACGCGGGCGACCGGCCGCCGAGGCGGCGGAAGGCGTCGTCGCGCACGGCGAAGAGGTCACCGCTGAGGCCGCGGGCGCTCGCGACGGTGAAGTCCCAGGCGAGGTAGAGCCCTTCGGTCCGCACCCCGGCCCCGCGCAGCGCCGCGAGCGCGGGCCGGAGCCGGTGCTGCCGGGTACGCAGCGGATGCCCGGCGGGCAGTGGCCTTCCGGCGACGGCGGCGAACGGCGCGGCCGCCGGGATGGGGTGCCCGGCCTCGTCCTTGAGGTTCCTCAGGGCCACGGCGTAGTGGTGGCCCTCGCGGAGGTTGCGGGCGGGGTGGATCAGCAGGGCCCGGCGGGCGGGGCCGGTGGCGTTGGCGTCGGCCTCGGCCCAGTACGGCCACCGCTCGCCGGTCGCGGTGTCCAGCAGGACGACCGGGGCGTCGGGGGCGAGGGAGCGGCCGATGTCGGTGAGGGGGGCCGCGCCGGTCGCGGCCGGGTCGAGGCCGGGGACGTGCGCGATCAGCGTCGAGCCGGGGGAGAAGCCGTCGGAACGGTTCCAGGCCGTCGGAACCACGGGACGCCCGGCCGCGGCGGGCGGCAGCGCGGTGGTGGCGAAGGAGACCCGGCGGCCGGTGTCGGTGGCCGGATCGGGCCGGGTGTACCAGTCGTTCGGGAACGGCAGCAGGCACTCGGTGGGGGCCAGCGGGTCGCAGCCCGGCCCGGACGACCCGGCGGCGCGGGCCGCGGGGGCGTCCGGGACGAGCAGGACGGCGGCGCCGAGTGCCACCGCCAGCAGCCCGCGCAGCAGGCGGTGGCGCAAGACCGGTCAGCTCCCCTGGATGTGTGCGCCGATGAGGGAGGCGTAGGCTGCCTCGCCCTTCCGGTTGGGGTGCAGCGGGGCGGCGGCCGCGGTCGGCACGTACCCCTCGACCCACTTGTCCGACGGGGACTGGCAGGAGTCGTGGCCCTTGCTGGGCGTGGCGAGATCGATGTACTCGGCGCCGTGGGCGGCGCTCTGCTCGGCGATCACCCGGTTCATCCGGTCGACGCTGCCCTGGAGGAAGTCGGCGTCCACCGGAAGCACCGGCTGGAGCGGCCAGCAGCCGCCGGGCTTGATGTACAGGCCGTAGCCCGTGACGACCACCCGGGCCTGCGGCGAGCGCTGGTGGATCGAGTCCAGTACGACGCCCAGCTTCGGCGCGAACGCGGCGATGCGCTGCCCCACCTGGTCCACCCCGCCCTCGTTGTACTTCTCCTTGCAGGGGGTGGCGTTCGGGTCGAGGTTGGTGCACTTCTGCGCGATGCCGACCAGACCGGTGTCGTTGCCGCCGATGGTGAGGGTGACCAGGTCGGTGTCGGCGCGCAGCGCGTCGAACTGGGGCGGTGCCGAACCCATCGGGATGTCGAGCACCGACAGCGACTGCGCTTCGGTCATGTGCTTGGACGCCGCGCCGCTGCAGGTCACGTCGGTCAGCGACGCGCCCAGACGCGAGGCCAGTTCGTGCGGGTAGTTGTGGGTCGAACGGCCGCAGGCCAGCGGTCCCGTGAAGTCCGGGATGAGCGGCCCGGAGGCCATCGAGTCACCGAGCGCGACGTAGGAAAGGGTGTTGGCCTCGGCGGCGGAGGCCGGAACCGCGCCCGTACCCACGGCCAGACCGGCCAGGGCGAGCACGCCCACGGCAGTCCTGACGGTCCGACAAAAAGCTTTGTGCTGCGACACGTTCACAACATCCTCCGACGGTGGGGGGCGGGGCGTGGCATGGCGTGTGACGCCGGTCATCATGCAGACTCAAGTGCCGTCGTTTAACTGGTGGGTAACGCAGACTTCCGCGGGGGAATTTGTGACGCGTGACAATCGGCCGCCCGTCGTCACGGGGGAGTCCGGCGCCACGGGAGGGCCGAAGGGCCGGCCGCTGGCCATCGCCGGGCGTCCGGTGGCCGCACACCTGCGGGCCCGTGTCCCCGCCCTGACCGGCCGGGTCGTGGCCCGGCTGCTGGCCGATCTGCCGGTCTACGCCGATCTGCCGCACGAGGAGATCTCCGGCGACATCGCCGACATCGTCCAGCACAATCTGCGGCTCTTCGCCGACGTCATCGAGCACCGCCGCCCCGCCACCGACGCCGAACTCGCCCAGCAGCGCGACTCCGCGGCCCAGCGTGCCGAGGAGGGCGTGCCGCTGGACGCGATCCTCACGGCCTACCAGGTCGGCACGGCGATGTGCTGGCAGGAGACGGCGAAGGGGGCGCTCGCCGACGACCTGCCCACGGTGCTGGAGATCATGGACCGCATCATGGTCCTCCAGCAGCAGCTGACCTCCGCCGTCAGCGGCGCGTACCTGGAGGCCCGGCAGATCCTCGACAGCCAGGAGCACGGCGGTCGGCACGCCCTGATGGCGGCCCTGCTGACCGGCGAACCCCTGGACCGCTTCACCCACCGCACCGGACTGCGCCCGGCCGCCCGCTACCTCACGATGACGCTCGTGCTCGCCCCGCACCCCGACGAGCTGAACCAGCCGCCGGGGCCGGGCGCGGGCGTCGCCGCCCGCCGCAAGATCCGCCGCGTCCGCACGGCCCTCGACCACTTCGCCGGTACGCCGGTGCTCACCGCCCTCGACACCTCCGGCGGCACGGTCCTGCTGCCCGCCACCGAACCGCCGCGGTGGCGCGGGCCGGGCGGGCTGCGCGCGCTGATCGAGGAGGCGGCCCGCGCGGCCGGTGTGCCCATCACGGCCGCGGCGGAGACCGCCGAGCCGGAGGCGGTGCCGTCCGCCGTGGCCCGGAACGCCGAGATCGTCGACCTGGTCGCCCGTACCGGACGACCGCCCGGCCTGTACCGGCTCGCCGATGTGCTGCTGGAGTACCAGCTCAGCCGCCCCAGCGAGGCCCTGCACGGACTCGCGCAGCTCCTGGGCCCGCTGGAGGCGAAGCCGGAGCTGCTGCGCACCCTGGAGACCTATCTCGAACTGGGCCTGGACCGGCGGGCCACGGCAGCCGCCCTGCACATCCACCCCAACACCGTCGACTACCGGATCCGCCGCATCGACCGGCTCACCGGCCTCTTCCCGGGCCGCCCGGCCGATCTCCAGCACCTCAGCGCGGCCCTGGTCGCCCGCCGGTCGGTGTGAGCGGGCGGGCGAGGGGCGTGCCGGCGGAACCATCGCGGACGGCCGTGCGTTCGACCGCTTATGAGCGGACAACGGGTACGTGAGGGCTATTCAGGTACGGGACCTGGTGCGATCACCCCGGACGGCTGCGCCGTCGAGCTGTACCGGCGGCTGCCCGTGGGCGACGAGCCGGACGTGATCGCGGCGGCCGTGCCCGCAGGGGCGAGCATCCTGGAGCTGGGCTGCGGCGTGGGCCGGGTGACCCACCCGCTGATCGAGCGGGGCTTCGAGGTCACCGCCGTGGACGAGTCGGCGCAGATGCTGGAGCACGTCCGGGGCGCCCGGACGGTGCGCGGAGCGATCGAGTCGCTGGACCTCGGCGAGGAGCGGTTCGACGTGGTGCTGCTGGCCTCGTTCCTGGTGCACGCGGGCGATCACCGGGTCCGTGACGGGCTGCTGCACACCTGCCGCAAGCACGTCGGGGACGGCGGTGCGGTGCTCATCCAGCGCGAGGGCGCCGACTACCACCAGAACCTGCCGCGGGAGCGGACCTACCCGCAGGGGCACACGGTACGGATCGTCTCGGCGGAGCCCGTGGGCGACGGGGTGGACTCCGTGCTCGCTGAGTACATCTTCGACGACGCGCGGTGGACTCAGACGTTCCGGTCCCGGGAGCTGTCGAAGGAGTGGTTCGAGGGGTATCTGGAGGCGGCCGGTCTGGCCGTCGACCGGTATCTCACGGACGACGGCATCTGGGTGCGGGCCGTGCCCGTGTGATCCCGGGGGCGGTCAGTGGACCGTCGTGTAGCTGCGCCAGAGCAGGGAGGTGGGTGCCTTGACGTCGCTGAGCGACCGCCCGATGTAGGTCGTTCCCGGACCGGTGCAGTCACGCGTGCGGTACAGGATGATGTCGACCAGGGTGCCGTTGGTCACTTCCTTCGCGCCCGGGGCGAGCCGGTGGCAGCCCTTCACGAGCGGGCTGTTGACCGTGACGACGGCGTCCCGCTGCGTCGTGTAGATGACCGGCCCGACCGCGGTCCGGCCGAGGCCGGAGCAGCCTGCGACGGTGAGGGTCAGGAGGGCGGTCCCGGCCGCGATGCCGAGGCGGCGGCGTCGGTGGGCGATCACGGGCATGGGCGGGTCCTCGTCTGTCTCGTACGGGTGTCACGTGCCGACGCTGGTCACCCTGCCCGCTTCCCGGAGCCTCGGCATCCGCTGCGCGGCCGGGCGGGGGACGGTGCCAGGAGCGCCATGTTCACATGGGGTTATTTCGGGCATACCGTGGTAATAGCGACTGACTCATTCGCCTGGAACGCT
Organism: Streptomyces sp. NPDC058195; assembly: GCF_042883525.1. Classification (NCBI taxonomy): domain Bacteria; kingdom Bacillati; phylum Actinomycetota; class Actinomycetes; order Kitasatosporales; family Streptomycetaceae; genus Streptomyces; species Streptomyces sp. NPDC058195. The sequence goes on along the minus strand of NZ_JBHVVM010000010.1, from coordinate 177,417 downwards.
CCAGGTGGTTTCCGGCTTTCAGGGGGCCGTCATGGTCCAGGAGCTCGTGATCGCGATAGTGGCGGCGATCTCGGCCGTCGTGCTGTACGTGGCAGTGGGGGCCAAGGTCGTCAAGCAGTACGAACGGGGCGTCGTGCTGAGGCTCGGCAGGCTCCGTGACGACGTGCGCGGGCCCGGTTTCACCATGGTGCTGCCCGGCATCGAGCGGCTGCGCAAGGTCAACATGCAGATCGTCACGATGCCCGTCCCGGCGCAGGACGGGATCACCCGGGACAACGTGACGGTACGGGTGGACGCGGTCATCTACTTCAAGGTGGTCGACGCGGCGAGTGCCGTGATCCAGGTCGAGGACTACCGGTTCGCGGTCTCGCAGATGGCGCAGACCTCGCTGCGGTCGATCATCGGCAAGAGCGATCTGGATGATCTGCTGTCCAACCGGGAGAAGCTGAACCAGGGCCTTGAGCTGATGATCGACAGCCCGGCCGTCGGGTGGGGGGTGCAGATCGACCGGGTGGAGATCAAGGACGTCTCGCTGCCGGAGACGATGAAGCGTTCCATGGCCCGCCAGGCCGAGGCCGACCGTGAGCGGCGTGCCCGGGTCATCAACGCGGACGCCGAGCTCCAGGCCTCGAAGAAGCTCGCCCAGGCGGCCGGGGAGATGTCCAGCCAGCCCGCCGCTCTCCAGCTGCGTCTGCTCCAGACCGTGGTGGCGGTCGCGGCGGAGAAGAACTCCACGCTGGTGCTGCCGTTCCCGGTGGAACTGCTCCGCTTCCTGGAACGGGCCGCTCAGCCCGTCCAGTCCGCACCCCCTGTGCCGTCCGCGCAGCCCGTACAGACGTCCCGGCAGCAGGCGGCGCGTCCCGGACCGCGGCCCGCGCCGCCGCCCGCACAGCAGCAGCCCGCACGGCAGCCGTCGCAGCCGTCGCGGCCTTCCGCGCTCCCGGCCCGTCCCAAGCCCCTCGCCAGGCACTGATTCCCGGGCCGCTCCCCAGTCCTCCGTACCAGGTCTGACCTGCTGAGACACGGCTGCCCGACCGGTTGTCGGACCACCCGCCTAGACTCGGCGGGAGTCATAGGGAAGTACGACGGCCACGACAGCCGGAGCGGGAAGGGAGGCGCGGCGATGAGTGCGGCACAGCACCGGCAGCAGGATGTTTCCGCTGCCCGCCTGCTGCGCTGCGCCGCCGTGTTCCTGCCCGCCCCGCTGCCGAGGGACGGCAGCGTCGCCTTCTGGGATCCCGAAGGGGGCCCGCTGCCGGAGCCCGCCGAGGCCGGCCTGCATCCCGCCGGTCCGGAGGGCCACGGCTCCGGCGCGCGCACGGCCGAGATCACCGTCGTCCGCCCGTACGGGCACGGGGACGCGGTACGCGGATGTGCGGTCCCCGCGGTGCTGCTGCCCGTCGCCGACGCGCTGCCGCTGCTGGTCCGGGCCCGGCACCGGGAGTCGGCCCATCCCGCCACCCGGTGCTGGGGTGCCGCCGCGCTCCAGGCGCTCAACCTGGCCGCGCGAGGTCGGCTGCTCCCGGGCCTGACGGGCCAGGACCACGACGCCTGGCGGGCCGGTCCGCGCGACGCCGAGGACATCGCCCACCTCAGGGCGATCGCCGCAGCCCTGCCCCCCGAGGGCAACGCGGTCCCGCTGCCGGACCGCACCCCGCTTGAGGTCGCCGACCCCCAGTGGCTGATCGGCTCGTTCCTCGACGCTGTCGCGGACACCCTGCCCCGTACGCCCGCCGCGGCGTACGCGATGGGCGCCCCGTTCGCCGCCCGCGAGGCCCAGCACCTGCCGGGGGCCCGTGCCTGGGCGGTCGAGGCCGCGTCCGGCCTCGACGCGGGGGTGCGCGTCTCGCTGCGCCTCGACCTGTCGGCCTACGCGCTCTTCGACACCTCAGGCACATCCGACGCCTCCGGCACGTGCGCGGACTCCGGCACGCCCAGCGCCCGGCACGCCGCCGCTGCCATCACCCAGGTGCACAGCCTCGCCGACCCCACCTACGTCACCGACGCCGCCGCGCTGTGGAGCGGTGCGGCGGGCGAGCCGTTCGGCCCGCGCGCCCGGGTCGACGCCGTGCTCGCGCTGCGCCGGGCCGCCCGCGTCTGGGAGCCGCTGGAACGGCTGCTGGACCAGCCGGTGCCCGACGTACTCGCCCTGACGGAGGACGAGTTGTACGAGCTGCTCGGCGACGCCGGAGCCCGGCTGGCGGCGGCCGGGGTGAACGTCCACTGGCCCAGGGACCTCGTCCGCTCGCTCACCGCCACCACCGTGGTCCGGTCCGCGCCCGGCTCGGCCACCGACGGCACCTCGTTCTTCGACGCCGGCCAGCTCTTCGCCTTCAACTGGCAGCTGTCCCTGGGCGAGGACCGGCTCACCGAAGCGGAGATGGACCTCCTCGCGGAGGCCCACCGCCCGGTCGTGCGCCTGCGGGACCAGTGGGTCGTCGTCGACCCCGCCCTCGTACGCAAGGCACGCAAACGGGAGCTCGGCCTGCTCGATCCGGTCGACGCCCTCGCCGTCGCCCTGACCGGCACCGCCGAGGTCGACGGCGAGCAGGTCGAAGCCGTGCCGGCCGGCGCGCTGGCCGCGCTCCGCGCCCGCATCACCGACGACCGCGCCACCGTCGCCCCGCCACCCGGCCTCGACGCCACGCTCCGCGACTACCAACTGCGCGGCCTCGCCTGGCTGGACCGGATGACCTCGCTCGGCCTGGGCGGCTGCCTCGCCGACGACATGGGGCTGGGCAAGACGATCACGCTCATCGCCCTCCACCTCCACCGGGCCCGCCCCGAGCCCACCCTGGTGATCTGCCCCGCCTCCCTCCTGGGCAACTGGCACCGCGAGATCAGCCGCTTCGCCCCCGGCGTTCCCGTGCGCCGCTTCCACGGAACCGACCGCACCCTCGGCAAGGCGGACGGCGGCTTCGTGCTCACCACGTACGGAACGATGCGCTCCAGCGCCGCTCAGCTGGCCGGACATGCCTGGGGGCTGCTCGTCGCCGACGAGGCGCAGCACGTGAAGAACCCGCAGTCCTCCACCGCCAAGGCGCTGCGCACCATCCCGGCCCCGGCCAGGGTCGCCCTCACCGGCACCCCCGTGGAGAACAACCTCTCCGAGCTGTGGGCCCTGCTCGACTGGACCACACCCGGCCTGCTCGGCCCCCTCAAGGCGTTCCGCGCCCGGCACGCCCGCATCGTCGAGAGCACCGGCACGGCCGCGGGCCTCGCCAACGACGAGGCGGTCGAACGGCTCTCCCGGCTGGTCCGGCCCTTCCTGCTGCGCCGTAAGAAGTCCGACCCGGGCATCGCCCCCGAGCTGCCGCCCAAGACGGAGACCGATCACCCCGTCTTCCTCACCCGCGAGCAGGTCACGCTCTACGAGGCGGCGGTCCGCGAGACCATGGCGTTCATCGAGGCGTCGGAGGGCATCGCCCGGCGCGGCCTGGTCATGAAACTGCTGGCCTCGCTCAAGCAGATCTGCAACCACCCCGCGCAGTACCTGAAGGAGGAGCCGACCCGGCTCGTCGGCCGCTCCGGAAAGCTCGCCCTGCTCGACGAACTCCTCGACACGATCCTCGCCGAGGACGGCTCCGTCCTCATCTTCACCCAGTACGTCTCCATGGCCAGGCTCCTCTCCGCCCACCTCGCCTCACGGGCCGTTCCCACCCAGCTTCTGCACGGCGCGACGCCCGTCGCCGAGCGGCAGCGGATGGTGGACCGTTTCCAGTCCGGCGAGGTCCCGGTCTTCCTGCTGTCCCTCAGGGCCGCGGGCACCGGTCTCAACCTCACCCGGGCCGCCCATGTCATCCACTACGACCGCTGGTGGAACCCGGCCGTCGAGGAGCAGGCCACCGACCGGGCCTACCGCATCGGCCAGACCCAGCCCGTGCAGGTCCACCGGCTGATCGCGGAAGGCACCGTCGAGGACCGGATCGGCGAGCTGCTGGAGGCGAAGCGGGCCCTGGCCGACACGGTCCTCGGGACCGGCGAGAGCGCCCTGACCGAGCTCAGTGACCGGGATCTGGCCGATCTCGTCTCGCTCCGGAGGCCGGCGTGAGCCCCCGCCCGCCCGCCGTCTCCCGCCGCCCCGCGGTGCGGCCCCGGCCCGGCCCGGACGACCTGCGCCGCACCTTCGAGGCCGTGCCGCCCCGCACCTCTCAGGGCGACGAGCCCTTCGCGGACAGATGGTGGGGCCGTGCCTGGGTGGCCGCCCTGGAGTCCCTCTCGATGGACGACGCCCGGCTCTCCCGGGGGCGTGCGTACGCCGACAGCGGCAAGGTCGCCGCGATCACCGTCACCCCGGGACGGGTCGTCGCCTACGTTCACGGCAGCCGCCCCCGCCCCTACCGCTGCGAGCTGCGGCTGCGGGCCTTCGACGACCCCGACTGGGAGACCTTCCTCGACGCCGTCGCGGCCCGCCCCGGCCACCTCGCCGCGCTCCTCACCAAGGAGATGCCGCACTCGCTGGCCGACACGGCGGCCGAGTCCGGCATCGGGCTGCTGCCCGCCGCCGGGGACCTCGACCCCAGCTGCACCTGCCCGGACCACGGCCGCCCCTGCAAGCACGTGGCCGCGCTCTGCTACCAGACGGCACGGCTGCTGGACGCCGACCCGTTCGTCCTGCTGCTGCTGCGCGGACGGGGCGAGCGGGAACTGCTGGCGGAGCTGGGCCGCCGCAACGCCGCCCATTCCGCCCGGGAGCGCCCCGAGGCCCCCGGCATACCCTCCGTTCCGGCCAGCGAAGCCCTCGCCAGCCGCTACCTCCCGCCGCCGCCCGCCCCGCTCCCGGTGCCGCCGCATCCCGCGCAGCCCCCGTCGTACCCGAGCCTGCCCGGGGCCCGTGACCCGCTCGCCCTCGACCACCTCGCCACGGACGCGGCGGCCCGCGCGCACGCGCTCCTCACCACCGGGGCCGACCCGGTCGCCGGGCTCACCACCTGGCAGGACGCGGTGCGGCTGGCCGCGTCCGGCCCGACCGCCGGACTCACCGCCACCACCCGCGCGCTCTACCGCGAGCTGGCCCACGCCACCGGCCGCACCACCACCGACCTGGCCCGCGCGGTCGCGGCCTGGCGCCAGGGCGGCGCGCCGGGGCTCGCCGTCCTCGAAACCACCTGGGATCCTCCGGCCGGTCCGTTCGACCGGGCCCGTCCGGCGCTCTCGGCGGCCGGTTTCCCCCGGTTCCAGCCCCGGCGCAACCACCTCACCCACCCCGGCGGCACGCTCCAGCTCCGCTTCGGCCACGACAGCCGCTGGTACGGCTACGAGTCCGAGCCGCGGGAGGACGACTGGTGGCCCCGTGCGAGGCCCCACGCCGACCCGGTGCGCGCGCTCATGGAACTGAGCGGCGACTGAAGCGGCACGGACCTGCCCGCGCCGCAGCCCGTCCGGCCGGTGCAGCCCCGCGCCGTAGCCGGTTTGGTGTGGAGCCCCGCTCCGTAGTCCGTCTGGCCCGTGCAGTCCCGCGCCGCAGCCCGGCCGGCCTGGAGCGCCGGTCCTGGAACGCGTCCGCCTCAGGAGTTGCCCAGCCAGACGAAGAGCGCGATCAGCAGCACGGCGATGATCGGCAGCATGATCATCCGCGCCTTGCGGAAGCCTTCGTCCTCCTGCTGGGACAGACCGCCGTCGGCGCCGTGCGCCGACGCGAGGTGCTCGGCGGCCATGTCGTCGATCCGCCGCGTGGTCAGCAGTGACGGTGACCAGTCGCAGTGCGCGCAGACGACGAAGTCGCGGTACGGGTCGTAGCGGAAGTCCCGCTCGATCCGGACGGTGTACTCCCGTCCGTCCGCCGCGCTGGCCGTGAAGTGACGTACTGGCGTGCCCATCTGGATCGTGCCCCGTTCCGTGTGTATGGCGGGTTCCGTACCCGGCCGCGGCACAGTACCCCGACCGGCCGCTGCCAGCCCCCGGCGCGGTCAGCGGGGCACTACGGCATCGGCGGTGTCCCGGGCGGAGTTGGCCCGCTGGACGCGGACCGCCCGGCCCGTGCTCCATGGACGGTTCCCAGGGCCGCCCCGAAGCGGTCCTGGAGCGGAGGGAGTTCTCGCGGCGGGACGCGGGAGCGGCGATCGGCCTGATGGGCGGGCCCGTGGCGGCGGCCGCCACGGACGGGGCGCGCACCGGCGGGCGCAGCCCGTTCTTCCGGGCCGTGCTGGTTGGTTGCGGGGTGCGCGGGGCGTACACCTGGCGCACTCATCGGCGTACCGCGGCTGCTCGCCGGAGGAGGTACGGCGCCGACCGTCGTCGTTCCGTACGCGGCCGGGGCCCTGCGGAGGCTGCGGGCGGCCGGTACCGGGAGCGGCGGCGTCGGTGCTTCTCCCGGTGGCCGCCGAGTCCCGGGCGCGGGCGGGCCACCGGGGCCAGCGGTCCTCAGAGGGCGGCGGCAGGGCGGCGTGGGCGTCTGCGGCGGACGCCGCCGCATCCACCCGTACGGCCCGGCAGCCGTTCCCCGCGGGCTTCCCGCCCTTTGCGGCCGAGCGGTGAACCAACCGTTCGGAAAAACACTTTGTTCGGGTCGGCGCCGGATTGCTAGGTTCCTGACGTGGCGAAACTCAATCAGATCATCGCAGTGGAGAAGGGCGTCAAGTCCAAGGCTCACCAGGACCTGACGGCGGCTCATCACGGCCTCCAGAAGGCGGGCCTGCTGGCAGGGATCTCGCGGACGTATCAGCCGAAGGACGAGGAGGGCGAGCAGTTGCCGCCCGAGTCGACGCTGGTGCAGATCAAGGCCGAGGACGTGCTGCGGGAGACCGCGACGACCCTGACCCGGCTTTTCGACGTGACCGCCACGAAGGACTGGGCCAACTGCACGGCCCGCGCGGACGTGAAGGCCGACGGCCGGGTGCTCGTCAGCGACGTACCGGTCTCGTACCTGCTCTTCCTGGAGAAGCAGCTGACGGACCTCAACACCTTCCTCCGCAAGCTGCCGGTGCTCGACGCCGCGGAGGCCTGGACCCAGGACCCGTCGACGGACTCCTGGAAGACGGAGCCGGTGCGGACCCTCCGTACGAAGAAGGTGCCCCGCAACCACGTGAAGGCGGAGGCCACCGACAAGCACCCGGCCCAGGTCGAGGTCTACTACGAGGACATCCCGATCGGCTACTGGACGACGGTGAAGTTCTCCGGCGCCCTTCCCGCCCGGCGCGTCAACGAACTGCTGGACCGGGTGGAGAAGCTCCAGCAGGCCGTGAAGTTCGCCCGCGAGGAGGCCAACGCAGTGGACGTCACGGACCAGCGGGTGGGTGATGCGGTATTCGGTTACCTCTTCGGGTGACCGACCATGGATTCCCCGGCCGACTCATTGCGGCCGGGGTGCGCGAGGAGCGCAAGCTGAAACTGAAGTTTGTCGTGACGACGCGGTTCCAGTGGAGGTTCGATTCCTCCCCCCGGCACTCCGTACGACGCCGTACGGGAGCGGGCCGGGGTAGCCCAAATGGCAGAGGCAGGCCGCGATCAATCTCAGACTCTTGCTCCAGACTCAGCATCGGCCACCCATCGCCGAATCGAACGGACCAGTGCCCATGGGCGTCGAGATGCCGGTTCGACTCCGGCTCGCAGAGCTTCGATCTGCGGTCGTCTAAAGGCAGGATGCGACGACATCAACCTGACACGGGTCCTTAAAAGTGTCGGCGTGTGACAGGGGTGGCACACCAGGGCCTGGGGGTCGGCTACGCCCCCGGGCCCGCTCCTTATTCCGCGCCCGACGGGGCGCCGCGGAGGGCCAGGGACACCCCGCGCCCCGCGAAGAACCGCTCAAAGTCAGACAGCGAGAGCTCCGCTGCCCGCGTGCGGGCCGTCGTGCCCGACGGGTTGTGGAAGTGGACGCCTCTGCCGTCGGCGGTACGTGAGGTCAGCAGCACCAGATGCCCGCCCCGCCCCGGAGCGGGCCGCTCGGGGTGCCGGATGGCGTAGTGCACCGAGGCCATGACCGCGCGCCCGGCGTCCAGCAGCCCGGGAATCTCCTGGGGCGCGAGGCTGCGGTGCACCGTGGCTTCCACGCCGTGTGCCTCGCGCGCGTACACGGCGAAGGGGGCGTAGACCAGGCCCCGGATCTCTCCTTGCGCGTCCTCGGTGTAGGCGCCGTGGCGAAGCGCGCCGTCGCGCAGTGCGAACAGGGACGGGGCTCCGGCCCCGAGCGCCATGCGCAGACAGGTCATCCCGCACAGATGTCCCGACCAGCGCGCGTACTCGGCCGGGGACGCCGCTCCCGATTCCGCCCAGGCCGGGTCGGTGGCCGGATCGAGCCCTTCCTCCACGATCGGTCCGACGAGGGACGGCGAGGCGAACTGGGTCTGGACGGGGAAACGGCAGGCGGAGCAGGTCACTGGCGGCATCCGATCACTGGGGAGGGTCCGGTCACCGATGGTGCCCGACCGGCGAGGGCGCCCGGCTACCGGCGCGGTCGCTCACTGGCGGTATCCGGTCAGGAAGCGGCCGATGCGGCTGATCGCGGCGTCGAGATCGTCGGCGTGCGGGAGGGTGAGGATACGGAAGTGGTCGGGGCGGGGCCAGTTGAAGCCGGTGCCCTGCACGACCTGGATCTTCTCCCGGAGCAGCAGGTCCAGCACGAACTTCTCGTCGTCGACGATGCGGTGGACCTTCGGATCCAGGCGCGGGAACGCGTAGAGCGCGCCCTTGGGCTTCACGCACGACACCCCGGGGATCTCGTTCAGCTTCTCCCAGGCCCGGTCGCGCTGCTCGGACAGTCTGCCGCCGGGCGCGACCAGCTCCCGGATCGACTGCCGGCCGCCGAGCGCGGCCTGAATGGCGTACTGCGCGGGCGCGTTGGGACACAGCCGCATGGAGGCGAGCATGGTCAGACCCTCCAGGTAGCTGCGGGCGTGCTGCTGAGGTCCGGAGACCACCAGCCAGCCGGAGCGGAAGCCCGCCACGCGGTACGTCTTGGACAGCCCGCTGAAGGTGAGGCAGACCAGGTCGGGGGCGAGGACCGCCGCGCTGTGGTGCTCGGCGCCGTCGTAGAGGATCTGGTCGTAGATCTCGTCGGCGAAGACCATCAGGCCGTGCCTGCGTGCCAGGTCGAGGATGCCTTCGAGGACCTCGCGTGAATAGACGGCACCGGTCGGGTTGTTCGGGTTGATGATCACGACGGCCCTGGTGCGGTCGGTGATCTTCGAGGCGAGATCGGCCAGGTCGGGGTTCCAGTCCGACGACTCGTCGCAGACGTAGTGCACCGGACGGCCGCCCGCGAGGGTGACCACCGCCGTCCACAGCGGATAGTCGGGGGACGGGACCAGCACCTCGTCACCGTCCTCCAGCAGTGCCTGGACGGCCATCGAGATCAGCTCGGAGACACCGTTGCCGAGGAAGACGTCGTCGACCCCGACCTCCGTCATCCCCATCGCCTGGTAGCGCTGGGCGACCGCCCGGCGGGCGGACAGGATGCCGCGCGAATCCGTGTAGCCGTGGGCCTGCGGAAGCATCCGGATCATGTCCTGGACGATCTCCTCCGGCGCCTCGAAACCGAACAGCGCGGGGTTGCCCGTGTTGAGCCGGAGCACGCTGTGGCCCGCCTCTTCCAGGGCGTTGGCGTGCTCGATGACCGGGCCCCGGATCTCGTAACAGACCTCGTTGAGCTTGCTGGACTGCCGGAATTCCATGCGTGCCTCCCCGACCCGATTGCGATACTTGGTTTTACCAAGCTCGGGCTTGGAAAGTCCAACAACATGTCTAGACTGCGTCCCATGCCACGTCAGCAACAGCCCGCCGCACGCCCGGTCCGGCGCCGGAGCTACGACCAGTTCTGCGCCACCGCGCGCGCCCTCGACGCCGTGGGCGACCGGTGGACGCTGCTGATCGTGCGTGAACTGCTGGCGGGCCCCCGCCGGTACACCGACCTGCACGCCGACCTGCCCGGCGTCAGTACGGATGTGCTCGCCTCCCGGCTGAGAGACATGGAGCACAACGGCCTGGCCGTCCGGCGCAGACTTCCGCCTCCGGCCGCCGCCTCGGTCTACGAGCTGACCGGGCGGGGCCAGGAACTGATGCCGGTGCTGGCCGCGCTCGCCGAATGGGGGGCTCCCGCGCTCGCCGAGCGGCGGCCCACCGACGCGGTGCGGGCCCACTGGTTCGCGCTGCCGCTGCTGCGCGCGCTGGACGGGCTGAGCCAGGCGGGTACCGTCGAAGTCCGGCTGGAGGAGGGCCGGTTCCATGTGCGCACCGGCGGCGCGGAGGACGGCTCGCCGGTCTACGGGGACGGCCCCGCCCCCCGCGCCGACGTCTGCATAGCGCTCGACGTCGAGGTCTGTCTGGAGCTGGCGCACGGCGGGCTGAGCCTTGCCGAGGCCGTCGGCGGCGGACACGTCGAGGTGTCGGGCGAGGGCCCGCTCGCCACCGAGCTGCGCGGCGGGTGACACCCCGGGCCGGGGGCCTTCGGGAGTGCCGCGCGGGGGCGGCCCTGCCGCTGGTCGTCAGACGGCGAGCGTGTTCCCGTACGCGCCGAAGCCGGAGATCACCAGGCCGTCGCGGAAGGTCAGCACCTCGCTGACCCGGCCGCCGATCTGGTTGCGGTAGTCGATCACCAGGGCGTTCACGCTCACCCGTACGTCCACCAGCTCGAACCGCAGCTGGGGGATGCGTTCCAGGCCGGTCGCCCAGTACGCGCGCAACGCCTCCTTGCCGTGCACCGTGCCGGAGGCGTCGCCGGTCATCTGCTTGATGACAGGCGAACTGAAGGTCACGTCGTCGTGATAGTGCGTCAGAATGCGGTTCAGGTCGTGGGAGTTCCAGCCCTCCAGCCATTCGTTGGCGAACGCGCGGGCGAATGCGAGATCCATGGGGGGATCGTAGAAGGCGCAACCGTCGATGCGCCCGGCGAACATCGGAAGCGACGGACGGTGGCGACCGGAGACACCGAAGGCGCCGAAGGCACCCGCCGAAGGTCTCGGCGGAAGCATCGGAAGCGATGGAAGTGACGGAAGTGACGGAAGTGACGAACGGCGGGAGGCAGCGTCATGGACGGGCGGCCATTGCGGGACCGGGCGGGTACGGACGGGCTCGACCCCGGGCGTCGTGCGGCGTTCGCCGGTGAGCTGACCCGGTCGCTCGCCGCGCACTGCCCCGGTTCGCGGGCGGAGCTCCGGGGCTCGCTCGCCCGGGGAACGGCGGACGCGTACAGCGACATCGACCTCGCCTGGACCGTGCCGGGCAACCGGTTCGCCGGCTGCCTCGCCGCCGTACGCGACGTACTCGGCACGGCCGGGACGCTGGACTCGCTGCGTACCGACCCCGGCACACGGGGCTCCGGTGAGCGGCGGCTGCTCTTCGCCGCCTTCCGTGGCCTGCCGCTCTTCTGGCGGGTGGACCTGGAGGTCGTGGCGGCGGAGGGAAAGGCGGCCGGGCCCGTGGCACCGGCCGACGACACGTGGTCGTGGCCTGCGAGCGCGCTGGCCAACGCGGTCGCCGCGACGAAGGCCGTACTGCGTGACCGGCCGGAGGATGCCCGCGGGCTGCTGGAGCGTGGCCTTCGCCGGGTCGACGCGCCCAAGGGGCCGTCGGGGCACTGGCTCATCGACATCCGCCGCCTCGCCGACACCGCGGCCGGGCGTGAACCGGACCTGAGACCGCTCGCCGACCGGGTGCACGACCTCGCCGAGCGCCACCGGGCCCCGCTCATCTGGTGGGCGTTCCCCGCGGCCGTACGCGCGGAGGTCGATGAGCTGATCCTGGCGGACCGGAGCATCCAGGCCGTCCGCGCGATGCGGGAATCCGGTCTCGAACCGCGCCCCACGCTGCACGGCTGTGCCGATGTGCTCGCCGCCCGCCACCGCGCCCGCGTGGGCGGCGCGCTCGACGGCCGTGGTCCGGACGGTCCGCGCGGCAGGACGGCGGGGACCGGTTCCTGACCCGGGACGCCGACGGTGATGATGGTGGGGTGCGATTCGAAGCGATCACCTGGGAGCGGCTGTCCGACGCCTTCGCCGCGCGTGCAGACGCCCTCGAACCCGCTGACGCAGGCCCCTGGCTGAAGCTCGCCGTCGACGGCGCTCCGGCGGCCCGCACCGGGGAACTGGCCGAGCTGGTCGCGCAGGCCCTGCGGGTCCGGGGCCGCGCGGTGCTGGTGGTGTCCACCGAGGGCTTCCTGCGCCCGGCGAGCCTCCGGTACGAGTACGGCAAGGAGGACCCCGACGCGTACTACGACAGCTGGTTCGACACCGGGGCGCTGTGGCGCGAGGTCTTCGGGCCGCTGGAGCCCGGCGGCAGCGGGCGGGTGCTGCCGGACCTCTGGGATCCGGTGGCCGACCGGGCCACACGCAGTCCGTACCGCCCGCTGCCCGGGGGCGGGGTGCTGCTGGTGCACGGCCCGTTGCTGCTGGGGCACTGGTTCCCGTTCGATCTGAGCGTCCACCTGCGGTTGTCGCCGGGCGCGCTGCGGCGGCGCACCGAGGAGAGCGGGCGCTGGACGCTGCCCGCCTTCGCGCGGTACGAGACGGAGACCGCGCCCGGCGAGCGCGCGGACGCGGTCGTACGCGCCGACGACCCCGCGCACCCGGCCTGGACGGGGTGGAGCGGTGACCTGACGTGAGGGGGCGGGCGCGGTGACGCGGCGGGCCGGTGCCGCGGGCGGGACGGGCCGGTTACGGGAATGGGGCACCCGCGTCCCCTGGCCCGGGGAGTGGCCCGGGGCGCCCGCCCACGACGGTGACCGCCTCCGCCCCGGCCCGGCAGCCCGCCGCCGTGGCCGTCACGTCGTCCGCCCCCGCCAGTCGCGCCGCGAGGAAGCCGCCGGTGAACGCGTCGCCCGCCCCGGTCGAGTCCACCGCGCCGGAGACCTGGACGGCGGGGACGTGCCGGACCACCGTCGCCCCGGCGGCGAGCAGCGCCCCGCCCTCGCCGAGCGTGACCACCACCCGGCCCGCTTGACGGCTCAACTTGGCCGCGGCGTCGGCCGGTTCGGGCAGACCGGTGAGCAGCCGGGCCTCGTCCGCGTTGGGCAGCAGCAGAGCGGCACCCTCCACGGCGGCCAGGAAGCGGTCGGCGCCCAGCTCGGCGAGGAAGCCGGCCGAGGCGGGATCGACGCTCACCGCAATCCGCCGCCGCCGTGCCTCCCGCAGGGCGAGCAGGGCCGTCGCACGGCTTGTCGCGGCGAAGAGGAGATAGCCGGAGAGATGGAGGTGGACGACTCCGTCCAGCATCGATGGCGACCAGTCGGCGGGGGAGAGGCGGAGCACGGCACCGCTGTCGGTGAGGAAGGTGCGTTCGGCGGCCGAGTCGACGAGCGCGACGACGGTGGCGGTCGGCGCCTGTTCGTCCACGGCCAGCAGACAGCGCACCCCCGCCCGTCGCAGCGCCTCCCGGTGCCAGTCCGCGCTGTCGGCGCCGACCCGGGCCAGCAGCCGTACGTCGGAGCACCCCGAACGGGCGGCCCAGCAGGCCACGTTGGCTCCCGCCCCGCCGGGCAGCGTACGGATCCGGGCGGCGGTGTCCGTGCCGTGGACCAACGGCTCCCCGTGCCGGGCCACCACATCCGTCACCACGTCCCCGATGACGAGCAGACCTCCGCCGGTCATGCCCCGGCCGCCGGATCCTGCCTCGGCGCGGGCTCCTGCCGGGCTTCGGGGGCGGGGCTCCGGGGCACGGCGGCGGCCCACGCGCCGGCGATCCGCGCGGCCAGTGCCACGTTCCCGCGTACGGCCGTCAGATTGGCCTCCAGCGCGGCGCCCCCGGTGCCCCGCACCAGCCGTTCCAGCAGGAAGGGCGTGACGGCCTGCCCCGCGATACCGCGCTCCTGGCACTCCGCCAGGGCCTCGGCCAGCACGTGGTCGTGGAGCGCCGGGTCCAGTTGGTCCGCCGCGGGCACGGGGTTGGCGACGACCAGCGCCGAATCGGCGCCGCCGAGCGCGTCCTGGGCCCGCATCACCGCCGCGACCTCCTGAGGCGTGCGCACCGTCCAGTCGACCGGCTCGCCCGAACTCGTCAGGTAGAAGCCGGGGAAACGGTCGGTGCCGTAGCCGAGCACGGCGACGCCCAGCGTCTCCAGGCGCTGAAGCGTGGCCGGAACGTCCAGGATCGACTTCACGCCCGCGCACACCACCGTGATGCCCGTGCGCGCGAGGAGCCGGAGATCGGCGGACTCGTCCTGGGACCGCACCCACTCCCGGTGGACGCCCCCGAGGCCGCCGGTCGCGAAGACGCGCAGCCCGGCACGTGCGGCCAGGAAGGCCGTGGCCGACACGGTGGTCGCGCCGCTCGCACCCGCCGCCAGGGCCGGTGCGAGGTCCCGGTGGCCCAGCTTCCGCATCGCCGGGTCCATGGCGACCCGGTCCAGCTGGGCCTTGTCCAGACCGATCCGGGGCCGTCCGTCGAGCACGGCGATCGTCGCGGGCACCGCGCCCGCGGACCGTACGAGATCCTCCAGCTCCGCGGCGATCCGCAGATTGCGGGGGCGCGGCAGACCGTGGGCGATGATCGTCGACTCCAGGGCCACGACGGGGCGGTGCGTGGTGAGGGCGTCCCGTACCTCGGGGGAGAGGACGGGAGCGCCGGAGTGCGCGCTGCGCGACGCGTTGAGTGACATGTCCACATCCCTGTCGCGGGTGTGGCCGCCTCAAACGTACGACGGGGGAGCCGGGCCGGTACCCGACGGTCCGGGCGCCGCCTGCCACCTCGGGGCGGGCTGCTGCGGAGTCGTCCCGGGGAGGTCGCTAAGGTGACCGGCCATGAGCACTTCTGATCACTCTTCCGCCTCTTTCGTCGTGCACATTCCGGATGCCGTACTTGAACCGGAACCGCTCGACCCCGAACAGATCGTCTCCGGTGAGCCCGTGGTGACCGGCAAGGTGCTCTGGGAGTCCCCTGACGGCAAGCAGTCGCGTGGCATCTGGCAGATCACCCCCGGTGTGGTCACCGACACCGAGGCCAACGAGCTCTTCGTGGTCGTCAGCGGCCGGGCGACCGTGGCGGTCGAGGGCGGCGCCACGCTGGAGATCGGGCCGGGTGACGCCTGCGTGCTGCGCGAGGGTGACCGTACGACCTGGACGGTGCACGAGACGCTGCGCAAGGCGTACCACATCAGCCTCTGAGGCTGGGCGCCCCGGGGACGGTTCGGTCTCCCGGGCGGTTTCAGCCGCCGGGCTTTCAGTCGCCGGGCCGCGCCGAGGGCGCGAGTGCCCGGCGCAGCGCCAGGGCCGCCATCGGCAGCAGCAGGCATGCCCCGACCACATTCAGCCAGCCGTAGCTCGCGCGGGCGACGATGACCCCGGCGACGGCTCCGCCGACGCCCGCCGCCGTGTTCATCGTCAGGTCCGACAGGCCCTGCACGGCGGCGCGGGCCGCCTGCGGGACGGAGTCGGTGAGGAGCGCCGAACCGGAGACCAGCCCCGCCGACCAGCCGAGTCCGAGCATGAAGAGCCCGGCCGCCGTCTGCCCGTGGCTGGCGCCCGCGGTACCGGCCAGCAGCGCGGCGCAGGCCAGCAGCCCGACCGCGAGCCCGATCACGGTGAGCCGCCCGAAGCGGTCGGACAGCCATCCCATCACCGGGGAGAACGCGTACATCCCCGCGATGTGGCCGCTGATGACCAGGCCGATCAGCTGGAGCCCGGCGCCGTGGTGTCCCAGGTCGACCGGGGTCATCACCATGATCGAGACCATCGCGGTGTGCGAGACGGCCACCGTCACCAGCGCCAGCCGCGCCATCGGCGAGGCCCGGACCGCCGCGAACCCGGCACGCAGTGAACGGCTGGCCGGGGACGTCTCGCCCTGCGGTGCCAGCGCCCGTGCCGTGAGCAGCGGGTCCGGTCGCAGCAGTGCCCCGACGACCACGGCGGCCAGCAGGAAGATCCCGGCCGCGAAGACGAACGGCCCGGCCTGTTCGGACACCGGGCTGCCGCGGAAGACCCGGCCCACCGGGGCGGCGATGTTCGGCCCGAGGACGGAGCCGATCGTGGTGGCCCAGATGACCGTGGAGATCGCCCGGCCGCGCCGGTCCGGCTCGGCCAGATCCGCCGCGGCGAACCGGGCCTGCAGATTGGCCGAGGAGCCCGCGCCGAATCCGGCCATGCCGAGCAGCAGCAGCGGGAAGCTCTCCACGAGCGTGGACAGCACCACGAGCCCCGCGCCCAGCGCACCGATCAGATACGCCAGGACGAGCCCGGGACGCCGCCCGCGCGCGGTCATCAGCGCGGCCAACGGCAGCGAGAGCAGCGCAGTCCCGGCCACCGAAGCCGTCGGGCCCAGCCCGGACAGGGCCTCGGAACCGCCCACCTCCGTGGCCAGCACCGGGGCCAGGGCGATACCGATCGGAACGCCGAGGCCGCCGAGTATCTGGCTGCCTATGAGCACCGCCGACGTTCTGCGCCGCAGTCCGGGCAGATCGGCCGCCGAGACCGGGGCGGCCGGGCCGCCGGGCCCGGTGGGGGTGTCAGGTGCGTCAAGGGTGTTGGTCACTGGCGCAGTGTGCCAGCTCGTACACAGGTGCGAAAGCGGGTGGGTGCCCGCGTGCGGCTCTCCGGCCACCGGCTCAGAACAGCGGCTGCGGCAGTACCCCTTCCAGGGCCAGCAGTTGCCGCTTGGTCTCAAGGCCCCCGCCGAAACCGCCGAGCCCGCCGTCGCTCTCCACCACCCGATGGCACGGCACCACCACGGGCAGCGGATTGGACGCCATCGCCACCCCGACCGCCTGCGCGGCCCTTGGCTGTCCCACCCGCCGGGCGAGATCGCCGTACCCGACGACCGTTCCGTACGGCACGCCTGCCGCCAGCTCGCGGAGCACCTGGCGGTTGAAACCGGAGGTCAGCGACCAGTCCAGGGCGAGCGAGAAGTCCTGCGGCGCACCCGCGAAATACTCCGCGAGCTGGCGTATCGGCTCCGCGAGCCGGGCGGAGCCGGGCCGCTCCACCGGCTCCGTGCCGAACCGGTCCCGCAGCCGGCCCACCGCCGCCTCCCGCACCCCGGGGCGGGCGTGGAAGACCACGCTCACCAGCCCCGCTCCGGTCGCGGCGAGCAGCAGCGGGCCGATGCCGCTCCCGACGACGGCCCACTCGACGACCCCGTTGCTCTCCATGGGGACCACCGTACGACCGCCCACTGACAATGAGGCGCGGGACGGCGGCCGGGTACGCGCCAGCGGACGGGTACGGGTACAGGCTCGGGCACGGGACGGCGGACCGGGCGCGAGGCGGGCCGCGCCCCGGGCCGTGGGGTCAGCGCGTGGCTTCGCGCACCACGTCGGGGTTGTTGGTGATGATCCCGTCCACGCCCAGGCCCGCCACCTTCGCGGCGGTCGCCGCGTCGTTGACCGTCCAGGTGCTGATCTGGAGCCTCTTGCCGTGCGCGCCCTTCAGCGCGTGCACCGCCGCCACGTAGTCGGCCGAGACCGAGGGGTGGGAGGGGTTGATCTGGTCGGTGAACGCCGCGTACGAGGGCAGGTCGGCCACCGCCGGGGTGCCGAGGAAGCCCGTCGTGACGTCCGGGCGCAGCTGATGCACCTTCTTCACGCTGTCCGCGCCGAAGCTCTGGACGACGAGCCGGTTCTTCACATGGGCGCGGTCGAGCCACCCGTTCTGGCGCAGCACCCGAAGGGTCTCCTTCTCGATGCCGGGGTAGAGCTCGGGGCTCTTGATCTCCAGGAGGAGCTTCTGCCGGTTGCGCTCGACCCGCTTTAGGTACTCCTTGAGCGTGGGCACCCTGGCCCCGGCGAACCGCGGGCCGAACCAGCTGCCCGCGTCCAGCTTCGCGATCTCCTTCGCGGTGAAGTCCTTGACCGCCCACGGAGCACGGTCCGGGAAGACCTCCTCGGCGTGGGTGGTCCGCTTCAGACTGGTGTCGTGCATGACCACCAGCGCGCCGTCCCTGGTGAACTGGACATCGTTCTCCACCCAGTCGAAGCCGAGGGCGTCGGCCTTGTCGACGGCGGCCAGGGTGTTCTCCGGCGCGTACGCCGAGGCGCCCCGGTGGGCGATCACGACGGGCGCGGTCCGCTTCGCGTCCGTGGGGCCGCCCGCGGCCAGGGCTCCGGTGCCCGACACGAGGGCGCCGGTGCCGATCGCGGCGGCGACGAGGGCGGCGGTTGCGGTACGTGCGTACACGTGTACTCCTTGCGTCGGAAGGTGCGGACGGGCCGAGAGTGGCAGCCGCGCACCAACGGGGGACAGGCGAAGGATGGCCACACCGTGAACGCAGCCGCCGATGCCGGGTAACGGGCCGGATCTGTACTCGATAAAATGCAGCTCTTCTGTTTGTTTGCCGGGACTCGCGCCTTAGGGTCACCCCGAACCCCGGGCTTCCGCGAAGGACGTACGAGCATGCAGGGCACGATCGACGGATTCAGCTACGGAGCGGTGACGCCCGTCGTGTCCTTCCTGATGGCCTGCCTCGGCGCGGCCCTCGGCCTTCGCTGCACCAACCGCTCGCTGCGCACCGAGCGGTCCTTCAAGGCAGGCTGGCTGGCGCTCGGCGCGACGTCCATCGGCTCCGGCATCTGGACCATGCACTTCATCGCGATGACGGGCTTCTCCGTCGAGGGCGTGGTCATCACCTACGACAAGCCGATCACCTTCGCCAGCCTCGCGGTCGCCGTCGGCATGGTCGGCGTCGGCATCTTCGTCGTCGGCTACCGCGGCGCCACCGCGATGGCCCTGGTGACCGGCGGCACCATCACCGGGCTCGGCATCGCCACCATGCACTACCTGGGCATGGCCGGAATACGTCTCGACGGACAGCTGGAGTACGACACGTTCACCGTGGTGCTCTCCGTCGTGATCGCCGTGGTGGCCGCCACCACGGCGCTCTGGGGAGCCGTCTCCGTCAACGGCTTCCTGCCCAGCCTCGGCGCCAGCGTCGTCATGGGCGTCGCGGTCAGCGGCATGCACTACACCGGCATGGCCGCGCTCAGCGTCCACCTGCACCCCGGTGCGATCCCCGAGGCCGGGGCGGCCGGCACGGTGAACGCCCCGCTCGTGCCGCTGCTGATCGGCCCCGGCTGCTTCCTCGTCCTCGCCGCGGTCGTCGTGATGTTCGACCCGCTGATGGTGATGGGCACTCCGGACTGGAACGACCGCAGCTCCGCGCACGGCACCGGACGGCCCGCCGGAATCCCGGCCCAGCGACAGGTGCCGAGCTTCGGCACGCACGCCGATCCGGCGTCCTTCCACTCCCGGCCGCGCGACCCCGCACCCCCCGGGGAGTGGTGAACCGGAACCGCGGTTCCGGCGGGTCCGTCCCGGCCGGCGGTGGCGGGTCCGGCCCGGTTGTCAGTGGCGGGTCGTACGGTGGTCACATGCGGCCCGTTTCGAAGATCGAACGTTCGGTGGCGCCTTTCGAGGTCGTCAGTCCCTACCAGCCCAGCGGCGACCAGCCCGCGGCCATCGCCGAGCTGGAGCGGCGCGTCCGCGCGGGCGAGAAGGACGTCGTCCTGCTCGGCGCGACCGGCACCGGCAAATCCGCGACCACCGCGTGGATGATCGAGAAGCTGCAGCGCCCCACGCTCGTGATGGCGCCGAACAAGACGCTCGCCGCCCAGCTGGCGAACGAGTTCCGCGAGCTGCTCCCCAACAACGCCGTCGAATACTTCGTCTCGTACTACGACTACTACCAGCCCGAGGCGTACGTCCCGCAGTCGGACACCTACATCGAGAAGGACTCCTCGATCAACGAGGAGGTCGAGCGGCTGCGCCACTCCGCGACCAATTCGCTGCTCACCCGGCGCGACGTCATCGTGGTCGCCTCCGTCTCGTGCATCTACGGCCTCGGTACGCCCCAGGAGTACGTGGACCGCATGGTCCGCCTCAAGGTCGGCGACGAGATCGACCGCGACCAGCTGCTGCGCCGCTTCGTCGAGATCCAGTACACCCGCAACGACCTCGCGTTCACCCGAGGCACCTTCCGGGTCCGCGGCGACACCATCGAGATCTTCCCGGTCTACGAGGAGCTCGCCGTCCGCATCGAGATGTTCGGTGACGAGATCGAGGCGCTCTCCACCCTCCACCCGCTCACCGGCGAGGTGATCAGTGAGGACCAGTCCCTCCACGTCTTCCCCGCCAGCCACTACGTCGCCGGTCCGGAGCGCATGGAGAAGGCGGTCAACGGCATCGAGCAGGAGCTGGAGCAGCGCCTGGCCGAGCTGGAGAAGCAGGGCAAGATGCTGGAGGCCCAGCGGCTGCGGATGCGCACCACGTACGACATCGAGATGCTCCGGCAGATCGGCACCTGCTCCGGCGTCGAGAACTACTCGATGCACTTCGACGGCCGCTCCCCCGGCACCGCCCCCCACACCCTCCTCGACTACTTCCCCGAGGACTTCCTGCTCGTCCTGGACGAGTCGCACGTCACCGTGCCGCAGATCGGCGCCATGTACGAGGGCGACGCCTCCCGCAAGCGCACCCTCGTCGACCACGGCTTCCGGCTGCCCTCCGCGCTGGACAACCGCCCGCTGAAGTGGGAGGAGTTCCTGACCCGGATCGGCCAGACCGTCTACCTCTCCGCCACCCCGGGGACGTACGAGCTGTCCCGGGGCGACGGCTTCGTGGAGCAGATCATCCGCCCCACCGGCCTCGTTGACCCCGAAGTGGTCGTCAAGCCCACCGAGGGCCAGATCGACGACCTGGTGCACGAGATCCGCACCCGTGCCGAGAAGGACGAGCGGGTCCTGGTCACCACCCTCACCAAGAAGATGGCCGAGGACCTCACCGACTACTTCCAGGAACTCGGCATCCAGGTCCGCTACCTGCACAGTGACGTCGACACGCTGCGCCGCATCGAGCTGCTGCGCGAGCTGCGCGCCGGGGAGTACGACGTACTGGTCGGCATCAACCTCCTGCGCGAGGGCCTCGACCTGCCCGAGGTGTCGCTCGTCGCCATCCTCGACGCGGACAAGCAGGGTTTCCTGCGCTCGGGTACGTCCCTGATCCAGACCATCGGCCGCGCCGCCCGGAACGTCTCCGGACAGGTCCACATGTACGCCGACACGATCACCCCGGCGATGGCACAGGCCATCGACGAGACCAACCGCCGCCGCGAGAAGCAGGTCGCGTACAACACCGAGCGCGGCATCGACCCGCAGCCGCTGCGGAAGAAGATCAACGACATCGTCGCGACGATCGCCCGCGAGGAGATCGACACCGAGCAGCTGCTCGACAGCGGATACCGCCGTGGCAAGGACGCCAAGGGGGCCAAGGCCCCGGTTCCCGCGCTGGGCGGCAAGCAGTCCGGAGGCAAGCGGGCCAAGGGCGGCGAAACGGTCACGGACCGGCCCGCCACCGAACTCGCCGGGATCATCGAGGAGATGACGGACCGGATGCGGGCGGCCGCCGCGGACCTCCAGTTCGAGGTGGCGGCGCGGCTGCGCGACGAGGTCGGGGAGCTGAAGAAGGAGCTGCGCCAGATGCGGGAGGCGGGCCTCGCCTGAGCCCGCCCCGCCCAGGGGCGCCCGGTGTGTTGCAGGACCGACACAATACGGCCCAACGTGCGCGTCTCACCGGCGCGACTGCGTAGGGTTCTGGAAACCGCGCACGGATGGTTGCGGGTAAATGCGGAGAGGGGACAGCGCGTGACGGTCAATATGACCAAGGGTCAGGCCATCAGCCTGCAGAAGAGCGACGGGGGAACCCTGACCGCGGTTCGGATGGGACTCGGCTGGCAGGCAGCGCCGCGCCGGGGTCTGTTCGGGTCGCGTACCCGGGAGATCGACCTTGACGCGTCGGCGGTGCTCTTCGCCGACAAGCAGCCGGTCGACGTGGTCTTCTTCCGCCACCTCGTCAGTGACGACGGCTCGGTCAAGCACACCGGGGACAACCTGGTCGGCGGCGCCGGTTCCGGCGGCGACGACGAGGCGATCCTCGTCGACCTCCAGCGGGTGCCGGTCCACATCGACCAGATCGTCTTCACGGTGAACTCCTTCACCGGCCAGACGTTCCAGGAGGTGCAGAACGCCTTCTGCCGCATCGTCGACGAGACCAACGGCCAGGAGCTCGCCCGCTACACCCTGGACGGCGGCGGCCAGTACACCGCCCAGATCATGGCCAAGGTGCACCGCGCGGGCAACGGCTGGCAGATGACGGCCCTCGGCAACCCGGCCAACGGCCGCACCTTCCAGGACCTGATGCCGGCGATCCTGCCGCACCTGTAGCCAGGGCCCGGCCCAAGCCGGTACACATCAGTACCCGCAGCTCCCGGAGGCATAGGCCGCCGGGAGCTGCATCACATCGCGCCGCCCGCACACCGGGCGCACCGCAGCGCATCGTCGAGGGGACAGGGCAATGACGGCCGAGCTGGCCCGGGGGCAGAACCACACACTGCCGCAGACCCGACTGGAGATCCGGGTGTCGGCCGGCACGCCGGTGGTGGCCGGTGCCACGCTCGGCGACGAGAACGGCACGGTACGCGGCACCGAATGGATCGCCCACCCGGCTTCGCCTCAGCTCCCCGGGCTCGAAGTGTCCAAGCAGGCCGCCGCCGGCCACCGCCTCGCCGTGGACCTCGACGCCCTGCCCCCCTCGGTGCACCGGGTCACCGTGCTGCTGGCCCTGCCGACCGGGACCGGCGGCCCGGCGAGGTTCGGCGCCGTCGCCGCCCCGTTCGTCGCCGTCACCGGTCTCGACGGCGGTGAGATCGCCACCTTCACCCTCACCGGCCTGGACACCGAGTCCGCGGTCACGGCCCTGGAGCTCTACCGCCGCCAGGGAGCCTGGAAGGTACGCGCCGTCGGCCAGGGGTACGCCGGTGGCCTCGGCGCCCTGCTCGCCGACCAGGGTCTGCCCGGCGCCGCCGACCTGGCCCGCTCCATCCAGGACGCCGTCACCCGGGCGATGGCCCGCTCGGTCGCCCCGCCCCCGCCCCCGCCCCGCACCCCGGACACCGGCCGGGGCGGTCCGGGCACCGGCCCCGTACCGGCCCAGGGCGGCCACCGGCCCGCCGCCCAGCCGTCCGAGCCGCTCACGGAGCCCGTCACTCCCTCGTCCGCCACCCCGCCGGACGGCACCATCAACTACGCGCACCCGCGCCGCCAGATCTCCGCGCCCCCGCCGCCGCCCCCCACCGCCCCGCCTGCCGAGCCGGGCCGCCCCGCCCAGCCCGTCGCCGGTGACGCGACCGGCTGGTCCATGGACGAGCGCCTCTACAACCAGATCTGGGGCATGTTCGAGGACCTGGCCCGCACCGCCGCCGCGTACCGCAGCGCCGTCGACTTCGCCGAGTCCCGCATGGAGCAGGAGCTCGACCGCACCCTGTCCGACCCGCGCAGCCGGATCGGCGGTGCGGGCGACCGGGCCCGTGCCGAGGCCCGTGCCCGGCACGACGAGCTGACCGCCCGCGCCCGCGAGGCCCTCGACCGCGACCTCGCCCAGCTCGCCGCCGAGTCCGACGTGGTGGAGCCCGCGCTGCCCGCCGCGTTCGCCCGCTGGGACAACCCCGTCTGGCACGCCTACCGCGTCCCGATGGAGACCCCCATGGCGCTGCGCATCGGCGATCTCCACCTGCCCGAGAAGTCCGAGCTGAACATCCCGCTGCTGGTCCGGCTGCCGCTGGAGCGGGGGCTCTGGATCGACAGCGGCCGCACGTCCTCCGACGCCGCCGCCCTGCTCGACAGCGACCGGCTGCGCGGCCTCGCCATGGAGGGCGCGGTCCTGCTCGCGGCCCGGCTGCTGGCCGTCTACCCGGCCGACGACTTCTCTGTCCATGTCATCGACCCGGCGGGCACGGCGGCCGGGGCCCTCGCGCCCCTGGTGCGGTCCGGCGCGCTCGCCACTCCGCCCGCCTCCGGGGCCGCCGGGGTGTCCTCGGTCCTGGCCCGCCTCACCCGCCGCGTCGACCTGGTGCAGATGGCGGTCCGGGCCCGTGCCGCGGACTCGCTGCCCCCGGACGTTGACCCGGGCGAGCAGCTGCTGATCGTCAACGACTTCCCGCACGGCTTCGACGACCGGGCCGTCACCCAGCTGCGCTACCTCGCCGACGAGGGCCCCTCGGCCGGCGTCCACCTGATGATGGTCGCCGACCGGGAGGACGCCGCCGGGTACGGGCCGGTGCTCGACCCGCTGTGGCGCTCACTGCTGCGGATCACCCCGGTCCCGGACGACCACCTGGCCGACCCCTGGGTGGGGCACGCCTGGACGTACGAGCCGCCGCGGATCCCGCAGGGCAGCCGGGTCCTGGAACAGGTGCTCGCACAGGTGGCCGCGGCGCGCCGCCCCCGGCGGTGAGCGGCCGTCCCAGGCGCTGAACGATCGGCCCCGGCCCGGTTCGGGCCGGGGCCGATCCGCGTACCGCACCCCTCCGTGCACCGCTCTGACCTGGTTCTTTGGGTGATCATTGCCTTGCTCTTTACCTTTTCTTGGGCTTTCCTGTACTGTTCTTTGAACGGAGGGGAGTACTCCCGTACGCGGCGTTTCCGTCAGTACGGACCGTGACCGGTCCCGGAGCGTCGGCCCGTGGTGCGCGACCCGTGCGCCCGGGTGGAGGAGACCTCCGGCAGCGACGACGCTGAATCAGTAGCCGTAGCGAACTGCCGGAGGCGCAGTGGACGTTTCATGGACCATCTGGGTGCTGACCATTCTCGGTCTGTCAGCCCTGATCGCCGTCGACTTCTTCATCGGGCGCAAGCCCCATGACGTGACGACCAAGGAAGCCGGGATCTGGACGGTCATCTGGATCGCGCTGGCCGCCCTCTTCGGGCTCGGCCTGCTGCTCTTCGGTGAGAGCCAGGCCTCCGGTGAGTTCTTCGCGGGCTTCATCACCGAGAAGTCGCTCAGTGTCGACAACCTCTTCGTCTTCGTCCTGATCATGGCGAAGTTCTCGGTGCCGTCGCACCTGCAGCAGCGGGTGCTGCTCGTCGGCGTGCTGATCGCGCTGGTGCTGCGGGCCATCTTCATCGCGGCCGGGGCCGCCGTGATCGCCAACTTCTCCTGGGTCTTCTACATCTTCGGCGCGTTCCTGGTGTACACGGCCTGGAAGCTCGTCCAGGAGGCGCGGGCCGGTGACGAGGAGGAGGAGTTCGAGGAGAACCGCCTCCTCAAGAGCATCGAACGCCGCTTCGGGGTGGCCGACCGCTACCACGGCACCAAGCTCTTCATCCGGAACAACGGCAAGCGCGTCCTGACCCCGCTGATGGTCGTCATGCTCGCCATCGGCACCACCGACGTGCTGTTCGCCCTGGACTCCATCCCCGCCATCTTCGGCCTGACCCAGGACCCGTACATCGTCTTCACGGCCAACGCCTTCGCCCTGATGGGGCTGCGGCAGCTGTACTTCCTGATCGGCGGGCTGCTGAAGAAGCTGGTCCACCTCAGCTACGGGCTCTCGGTGATCCTTGGCTTCATCGGGGTGAAGCTGGTGCTGCACGCCCTGCATGAGTCCGGGGTGAACGTCCCCGAGATCTCCATCCCGGTCTCGCTCGGCGTCATCTGCGGCGTCCTGGTCATCACCACGATCACCAGCCTCCTCGCCAACCGGAAGCAGGCCCGCGCGGAAGCGGTCGAGGACGGGGAGCGGCCCGCCGACAAGGGCGCGGGGGTGGACGCCTGACCGCGGCGTGACGGCGCCGGGCCCGCCCGCCTTCACGGCGGAGCGGGCCCGGCGCCGTCGATGTCACCAGCCGAGGGCCCGGTCATCTCGCGGTGGACGGGGCTCCGCTGCGCTGAGCGCCCGCGGCGTTCCGCTCGCCCAGGGCCGGCCGCGTACGGCGCGCCCCCGTTCCGAAGCCGCCGGAGCGGGGGTGCCGCCGCGTCCGGCGTGTGCCGGCCGCTGGTACGCAGAGCGGAGCGCGGTCACGCTGCCGTCCAGCGCGGCCCGGAGACGTGCACGGCGTGGAAGGCGGCACCGCACGAGCGGGCCGTACCGAGGTGCCGGATCCGGCCGACGCGGACGTCGCCGTGCCAGTGCTGATCGTCCGGGCCGGAGCGGCGTGCCGGTGCGCGAGAGGAGATCGTGCCCGACCCGACCGTCTGAATCGACCGCCGCACGAGCGCCTGTCCGGTCGCCGGTGCGGATGCCGCCGTCCACACCAGGCCGGAAGGGCCTCACCCGTTTCAGGCCGGTCAGCCGTGCCCCCTGCCACCGGCCTCCGTGGGCAGAACACCGGGGGCGCCGCGTGTGCGGTACGGGAGCACCGGAGCGGGGCCGGCCCTTTCCAGGACGGCCCCGCTCGGATGCGCCGTTTACCAGCCTCGCGACCGCCAGCTGGCGAGGTGAGGTCGTTCCGCTCCCAGCGTCGTGTCGTTCCCGTGGCCCGGGTAGACCCACGTCTCGTCCGGCAGCGGATCGAAGATCTTGGCCTCGACATCGTCGATCAGGTTCGTGAAGTCCTCGGGGCTTGTTGTCCGTCCGGGGCCGCCCGGGAAGAGGCAGTCCCCGGTGAAGACGTGCGGGGCGCCGTGCGGGTCGTCGTAGACGAGCGCGATGGAGCCCGGGGTGTGGCCGACGAGGTGGCGGGCGGTCAGGCTGACCCGGCCCACCCGGACGGTGTCCAGGTCGTCCACGAGCACATCGGCCGGGACCGGGATGCCCTCGGCGTCATGACGGCCCGCGAAGGTGCGCGCCCCGGTGGCCGCGACCACCTCGGCGAGCGCCTGCCAGTGGTCGCCGTGCCGGTGGGTGGTGACCACGGACGCGATGCCGTCGTCACCGATCAGCCGGAGCAGCGTCCCGGCCTCGGCGGCCGCGTCGATCAGCAGCTGCTCGCCGGTGGCCCGGCAGCGCAGCAGATACGCGTTGTTGTTCATCGGGCCGACGGCGACCTTGGAGATCATCAGATCCGTCAGTTCGTGCACATCCGCGCGCCCGCCGACCTTGACCGCTCCGCTGTACGTCATAGGGCTCAGCCTATAGCGGGGGGAGCGCCGGAAGGGGGCCGCCCTCGACGGTCAGCGCCGCCCCGTCGCGGCGACCGCTGAGCCACCCGAGAAGATCGGGGGCCGTGCCGCGGACCGTCACGGGACCGCCCTCCGCGCCGCCGCCGGTCGTCCGGACCGGGCCCCCGTCGCCGGCCAGCCGCGTGGCGACGACATCGGGGTGTCCGTCGAACCGGTCGGCGAGGAACTCGATCTCCCGGCCGACGAACTCCGCCGCCAGGTCCTCCAGCTCGTAGCCGATCCCCAGGTCGACGTGGTGCAGCTCGACCTCGACGCGGCGGCGGAAGGGAAGCCGGGAGGCGGAGTCCGTCACACCGTTGCGCAGGGTGACCGTGCGCGACCAGTCGGCCGGCTCGGCGGCGGCCGAGGCGAAGCGGGCGGCGCTCCCGGCCAGGTCGGCCCGCTGCTCGGCGGGCGGCCTGGGTGCGTCGCGCTCGATGTCGCGGTCACGGGTTTCGCTGTCTGCGTACATGGGCCGACCCTGGAGAACGTTTACCAGCGCGTCGGCGTTACGGGAGAGGTGCGCCAGGACATGGCCCCTGCTCCAGCCCGGCAGTCGTGACGGCTCGGCGAGCGCGGCGGCGTCCAATGTCGCGATGGCGCTGAGCAGTCGATCGGTGGCTTCACGTACGGCGTCCAGGTCGTGCGCATGATCAATCATGGGGCCGAGCCTAGCCCCGCCACTCATTCGGGTGAAGGAGGTCCAAGCCGTCCGTAAATCGAATGTGCGTGCTATACGCTCGTGACTGAAGCTTTCGTACACCGCTGTGGCGCCCCCCATACCCTGGGACAGGGGCTCAGTTCCCCCATTTCTCTCCAGAAAGGTGCGGACCGGCGTGACCGACCGTCTCATCGTCCGTGGCGCTCGCGAGCACAACCTCAAGAACGTCTCGCTCGACCTTCCCCGTGACTCTCTGATCGTCTTCACCGGGCTCTCGGGGTCGGGCAAGTCGTCCCTTGCGTTCGACACGATCTTCGCCGAGGGGCAGCGGCGCTACGTGGAGTCCCTCTCCTCGTACGCGCGCCAGTTCCTCGGCCAGATGGACAAGCCGGACGTCGATTTCATCGAGGGTCTCTCGCCCGCCGTCTCCATCGACCAGAAGTCGACCTCGCGCAACCCGCGCTCGACGGTCGGCACCATCACCGAGGTCTACGACTACCTCCGGCTGCTCTTCGCCCGGATCGGCAAGCCGCACTGTCCCGAGTGCCGCCGTCCGATCTCGCGGCAGTCGCCGCAGGCCATCGTCGACAAGGTGCTGGCGCTGCCCGAGGGCAGCCGATTCCAGGTGCTCTCGCCGCTGGTGCGCGAGCGCAAGGGCGAGTTCGTCGACCTCTTCGCCGAGCTCCAGACCAAGGGGTACAGCCGGGCCCGGGTCGACGGCGCGACCATCCAGCTCTCCGAGCCGCCCAGGCTGAAGAAGCAGGAGAAGCACACCATCGAGGTGGTCATCGACCGTCTCACGGTGAAGGAGGGCGCCAAGCGGCGGCTGACCGACTCGGTCGAGACCGCGCTCGGGCTCTCCGGGGGCATGGTCGTGCTCGACTTCGTCGATCTCCCCGAGGACGACGCCGAGCGCGAGCGGATGTACTCCGAGCACCTCTACTGCCCGTACGACGACCTCTCCTTCGAGGAGCTCGAACCGCGCTCCTTCTCCTTCAACTCGCCCTTCGGCGCGTGCCCCGACTGCACGGGCATCGGTACGCGGATGGAGGTCGACCCGGACCTGATCGTCCCCGACCCGGAGAAGTCGCTCGACGAGGGCGCCATCCATCCCTGGTCGCACGGTCACACCAAGGAGTACTTCGGCCGCCAGATCACCGCGCTCGCCGACGCCCTCGGATTCCGCACCGACATTCCCTGGGCCGGACTGCCGCAGCGGGCCAGGAAGGCCCTGCTCTTCGGCCACAAGATCCAGACCGAAGTCCGCTACCGCAACCGCTACGGGCGGGAGCGCGCGTACACCACGCCGGCCTTCGAAGGCGCGGTGCAGTTCGTCAAGCGGCGCCACTCCGACGCGGAGAGCGACTCCAGCCGGGAGCGCTTCGAGGGGTACATGCGGGAGGTGCCCTGCCCGACCTGCGAGGGCACCCGGCTCAAGCCGATCGTCCTGGCGGTGACGGTGATGGAGAAGTCCATCGCCGAGGTCTCCGCGATGTCGATCAGCGAGTGCGCCGAGTTCCTCGGCCGGATGAAGCTCAACGCCCGCGACAAGAAGATCGCCGAGCGGGTGCTGAAGGAGGTCAACGAGCGGCTGAAGTTCCTGGTCGACGTCGGCCTCGACTACCTCTCGCTCAACCGCGCCGCGGGCACCCTGTCCGGTGGCGAGGCCCAGCGCATCCGGCTGGCCACCC
This sequence comes from Streptomyces sp. NPDC058195, assembly GCF_042883525.1. Classification (NCBI taxonomy): domain Bacteria; kingdom Bacillati; phylum Actinomycetota; class Actinomycetes; order Kitasatosporales; family Streptomycetaceae; genus Streptomyces; species Streptomyces sp. NPDC058195. Next base: position 148,279 of record NZ_JBHVVM010000010.1, on the reverse strand, counting down.
AGATCGGCTCCGGCCTGGTCGGCGTGCTGTACGTGCTGGACGAGCCCTCCATCGGCCTGCACCAGCGGGACAACCACCGGCTGATCGAGACCCTGGTCAGGCTCCGCGACATGGGCAATACGCTCATCGTCGTCGAGCACGACGAGGACACCATCAAGGTCGCCGACTGGGTCGTCGACATCGGCCCCGGCGCCGGTGAGCACGGCGGCAAGGTGGTCCACTCCGGATCGCTCAAGGAGCTGCTGGCCAACGGTGAGTCGATCACCGGTCAGTACCTGAACGGCAAGAGGTCGATCCCGACGCCCGGCATCCGCCGCCCGGTGGACCCGGAGCGCCTGCTCACGGTGCACGGCGCCCGGGAGAACAACCTCCGGGACATCGACGTCTCCTTCCCGCTCGGGGTGTTCACCGCTGTCACCGGCGTCTCGGGTTCCGGGAAGTCGACGCTGGTCAACGACATCCTCTACACCCACCTGGCCCGGGAACTGAACGGCGCCAAGTCGGTCCCCGGACGGCACACCCGGGTCGACGGCGACGACCTGGTCGACAAGGTGGTCCACGTCGACCAGTCGCCCATCGGCCGTACGCCCCGGTCCAACCCGGCCACGTACACGGGCGTCTTCGACCATGTCCGCAGGCTCTTCGCGGAGACGATGGAGGCGAAGGTGCGCGGCTATCTGCCGGGCCGCTTCTCCTTCAACGTCAAGGGCGGCCGCTGCGAGAACTGCTCCGGCGACGGCACCATCAAGATCGAGATGAACTTCCTGCCGGACGTGTACGTCCCGTGCGAGGTCTGCCACGGAGCGCGCTACAACCGGGAGACCCTGGAGGTCCACTACAAGGGCAAGTCCATCGCCGAGGTGCTGGACATGCCGATCGAGGAGGGCCTGGAGTTCTTCGAGGCCGTCCCCACGATCGCCCGCCACCTGCGCACGCTCAACGAGGTGGGGCTCGGATACGTACGGCTCGGCCAGTCCGCGCCGACGCTCTCCGGCGGTGAGGCGCAGCGCGTCAAGCTCGCCAGCGAGCTGCAGAAGCGCTCCACGGGCCGCACCGTCTACGTCCTGGACGAGCCGACCACCGGTCTGCACTTCGAGGACATCAGCAAGCTGATCAACGTGCTCTCCGGCCTGGTCGACAAGGGCAACTCGGTGATCGTCATCGAGCACAACCTCGATGTCATCAAGACGGCGGACTGGGTCATCGACATGGGCCCCGAGGGAGGCAACGGCGGCGGCATGGTCGTCGCCGAGGGCACCCCCGAGGAGGTCGCCGGGGCTCCGGCCAGCCACACCGGGAAGTTCCTCCAGGACATCCTGGACCCGGAGCGGGTGAGCGAGGCCGCCCTGCCCGCGGCCCGCAAGCCGGTGCGGCGAACGGCCGCGAAGAAGACAGCGGCGGCGAAGAAGCCCGCCGCGGCGAAGAAGACGGCCCGTACGCGCAAGGCCTGACCTCCGCGGGCGCGGGGGGTGTCCGGCCCATGCCTGCGACAACGCGGGCACGGGCCGGACGCTCCCTGGCGGCCCCGGGAGGTCCGGGGCCGCCAGCACACCGCTGACCAGGGGCGACCGGGCTCGGGTGGCCCGGCCGCGGAGCCGTCCGTCTCCGCCGGTATCGTCGGTTCCGTCACTGATGGCACCGATGGCCCGAGCCGCCCGCGGTACTCCTGGTACGCGCGGCGCCCCGGCCGCAGCCGGTGCTCATCCGCCCCTCTGACCACTGGAGACCGCATGCCCGGCCAGCCCGCCGCCCGCCGAACCGTGCTGAAGGGTGCCGCTCTCGCCGGCGCAGCCGGGCTGGGAGTGGCCGCCTGCTCGACCGATTCGAAGCTCGGCCATGCCGAGACGCCGACGCCTACCGCGCCCGTCGAGCTCGGCCCGCCGGACGCGGTCGAGGTCGGCCAGTCCAAGCTCTACCGCAACGAGCGGGTCATCGTGAGCTGCCCGGCCAAGGGCCAGTACAAGGCGTTCAGCGCCCAGTGCACCCACGCGGGCTGCCTGCTCGACAAGGTCGAGGACAACGTGGGGACGTGCCCCTGTCACGGCAGCCACTTCGACACCACGACAGGCAAGGCCATGCGCGGCCCGGCCACCGCACCGCTGCCCGCGGTCCCGGTCAGGGTCGAGGGCGGAAAGCTGGTCGCGGGCCCCGACGCCTGACCCCGGCCGGACACGGACACGGACACGGCTCCCCAGCCGGAACCGGCTCCCCAACCGGAACCGGCTCCCCAACCGGAACCGGCTCCCCAACCGGGACCGGGACCGGGACCGGGATCACTCCCAGTCCCAGTCGATGCCGACCAGACCGGGCCGTACCCCCTGCTCGACCAGGTGGACGGTCCGGTGCCGGCCGGTCAGCGTGAGATCCGTACGCGCGCCGCGCGGCGCCCCCGCCGATACCTGGGCGAAGCGTCGGCAGCGTACCGGCAGCGCGGCCTCGTCGAAGGCCACCTGGAGCACGTACTGCCCGCCGCCGAAGCTGAAGCCCCGCACGTACTCGCGCGACGGCCCGCCCGTGCCGTCGTGGAATCCGTAGCCGAAGAGATGGGTGTCGCCCGCCCGCAGCCGGGTGTCGAAGAGCAGCTCCGCGACGAGGACCCCCGTCGTACGGTCCCAGCGGACCCGCCCCGTCCGGCAGTTCTCCCGGGCCGTCACCCTCACCCGTGCCGGATCACAGCCCTGATCCCCCCGGTGGACGGCAAGATAGCGGTCGATGCCGTCCCGGTGGGCCCGCACCACGTGCTGTGACTCGCGCTGCCGCAGTTCCCGGCCCGGACCGATCCGTACCCGCTCGTGGTGGCCCACCGTGTGCAGCCCGCCGTCCACCGGCGAGCCCAGCTCTCCGAGCAGCCGCTCCACGGCTCCGGACGACTCCAGCAGGGAACGGTACGAACGTGCCGCCGGACGGTCGGCATCCGGCCGCGGACTCCCGGCGTCCAGCAGCCGGAGCAGCGAGTTTCCCGGCAGTTCCAGCACCTCCTCCAGCGCCTTCACGGCCCGCAGCGACTCGGCGCGCTGCGGGCGCCTGACCCCCTGCTGCCAGTAACTCAGGCTGGTCACACCGACTTTGACCCCGCGGTGCGCGAGATGGTGCTGCACCCGCTGGAGCGGCAGCCCGCGTACCGAGAGCGCGGTGCGCAGCGCCAGATGGAACGGGCCGGTGTGCAGCACCTGCGCCAGTTCAGCCTCGGTGTGCTGCATGAGGACCTCCAGGTGAACGTTCACGACGCGGTGCCCGGGGGACCGTGCCGGAGGGGGCGGTGCCGCAGGTGGCCGGGGGAGGGCCGTTCACGTGCCCGCCACGCCGTTCACACCACGATGTTCCCCCGCATTGAAGCGTGTTGACCCGCCTGCGACAACGGTTGATGCTCCTCGCACAGCGTCCGGACGCGCTCCTTTCGATCCCACACCCCCGCTTCGGGAGGAACGCCATGCGCAACCGAATAATCCGAAGAGGGCGGATCCTGGCGACGACCGCCCTGGCCGCCGCCCTCCTCGCCCTGACGACGACCGCCTCCGCCGCCCCGGCGCCCGCCACCTCCGCCCAGGCGAGCCCGCTCGCCGCCACCCAGCGGCTGAACATCACCATGCAGGCCCAGCAGAAGACCAACTGGTGCTGGGCGGCGTCCGGCAACACCGTCGCCACCTGGTTCGGCCGGAACTACTCGCAGAACCAGTTCTGCAACGCCGCCTTCGGCCGGGCCCAGGGCTATGAGTGCCCCAACTCCCAGGCCACGCTCGGCAACGTCCAGGACGGCCTGTACTGGGCCGGGGTCAACCCCGGCTCGTACGTGACCGGCTGGCTCCGCTACCCCACCGTCCAGGCCGAGATCGCCGCGGGCCGCCCGGTGGAGACCCGCATCCAGTGGTCCTCCGGCGGCGGCCACATGCACGTCCTGTACGGGTACGACGACGCGGGCAGCTGGGTCTACTGGGGCGATCCCTGGCCCTCCAGCAACCGCTACAACTGGGCCTCGCACGCCTGGTACGTGAACAACAACGAGTTCGCCTGGACCCACTCCCTCTACCGGATCGGAGCGTGACGCGATGAGCCACGCGACCGCACACGCTCCGCACGCCGCCCGGTCCGCAGGTCCCTCGCGGGCCGCGCGGTCCGCCGCGGCGGCCCTCGCGGCCACCGGTGTACTGGCGGGCTGCGCCCTGTTCACCGTCGCGGCCCCGACCGCGGCCGCCGCCACCGGACCGTCCGCGGGCCCGGCCGCCCTGGCCGCCGCCCGGCAGTCGGCCGCCGGGCCCGCGACCCTGGACACCCTGGCCCGGTTCTTCGCCCGCGAGGGCGCGGTCAGCAGGTCGGCCGCGGCCCCCCGCATCGTGGGCGCGACCGTCCCGGTGCGCACCCTTAACGCGGACTTCGTCGCCGGGAAGCCGGGGGCACCCGTCGCCCGGCTCGACTACCTCGCCACCACCGCCGTCTCCTCGGACGGCCAGAAGGCGTCCCTGTGGTCCCTTCCGAAGGAAGGGACGGACGGCTCCTGGCAGGTGGTGAACATCGCCACCGGCGACGACGAGTCCAGATACGCCGCCGCGGGCGCCCGAAAGCTGCCCGGCGGGACGGTCTTCCGCGAACCGCAGGTGGACGCCTGGTACGTCCACAAGGGGACGAAGGTGCTCCCGCTGGACCAGGACGCGGTCCGCGCGGTCGGCGCCCACGGCACCACGCTGGCCGCCTACCGCGCCCGGGTGCGCGCCGCCTACGGCGACAAGCTCCCCGGCTCCGGCTACGCCCGGTCGGGGAAGGCGGGCGGCTACGCCCCGTCCACCGTCCCCGTGCCCCGTGCCGCCGAGCACCGGACGGCCGCCGCGGGCGCGGTCTCCGGCCCGGCGGTGAGCGCCGCCTCGGCCGCGGCCGGAGCGGGCGCCCTGCTCGCGCTCGTCCTCACCGGCCGCGCCGTCCTGCGCGGACGGCGGCACCGGCCGGGCCCGGCGGCCCGCTGACCCGTGCTCCGGGGCGCGCTCCCGTGCTCCGCGCCCCGGAGCACGGCACCGCTTCCGGTCCCCCTTGCTGTCGGTGCCCGCCAGTAGGGTGGGAGTCATGGCAGACCCCTCCAGCTACCGCCCCAAGCCGGGTCAGATCCCCGACTCCCCGGGGGTCTACAGGTTCCGTGACGATCACCGCCGGGTGATCTACGTAGGCAAGGCCAAGAACCTCCGCCAGCGCCTGGCCAACTACTTCCAGGACCTGGCCTCGCTCCACCCGCGCACGCGCACCATGGTCACCACGGCCGCCTCGGTGGAGTGGACGGTCGTCTCCACCGAGGTCGAGGCCCTCCAGCTGGAGTACTCCTGGATCAAGGAGTACGACCCCCGGTTCAACGTCAAGTACCGCGACGACAAGAGCTACCCCTACCTCGCGGTCACGCTCAACGAGGAGTTCCCGCGCGTCCAGGTCATGCGGGGGGCCAAGAAGAAGGGCGTGCGCTACTTCGGTCCGTACGGGCACGCCTGGGCGATCCGCGAGACGGTCGACCTGATGCTCCGGGTCTTCCCGGTGCGTACGTGTTCGGCCGGGGTCTTCAGGAACGCCGCCCGGACGGGCCGTCCCTGCCTCCTTGGTTACATCGGCAAGTGCTCTGCCCCCTGCGTAGGCCGTGTCACTCCCGAGGAACACCGCGCCCTGGCCGAGGACTTCTGCGACTTCATGGCCGGCCGCACCGGTTCGTACATCCGCCGCCTGGAGAAGGACATGGTGGCCGCCGCCGAGGAGATGGAGTACGAGCGGGCGGCCCGGCTCCGCGACGACGTGGAGGCCCTCAAGCGGGCCATGGAGAAGAGCGCGGTCGTCCTTGCCGACGCCACCGACGCCGACCTGATCGCGCTCGCCGAGGACGAGCTGGAAGCCGCCGTCCAGATCTTCCACGTACGCGGCGGCCGGGTGCGCGGCCAGCGCGGCTGGGTCACCGACCGGGTCGAGAACGTCGGCACCCAGGGCCTGGTCGAGCACGCCCTGCAGCAGCTCTACGGGGAGGAGACCGGCGACGCCGTGCCCAAGGAGGTCCTTGTCCCCGCCCTGCCCGAGGACCCGGACGCGGTCTCCCAGTGGCTCGCCGACCGCCGCGGCTCCCAGGTCAGCCTGCGCATACCGCAGCGCGGCGACAAGAAGGACCTGATGACGACGGTCCAGCGCAACGCCCAGCAGGCCCTGGTGCTGCACAAGACCAAGCGCGCCTCGGACCTGACCACCCGCTCCCGCGCCCTGGAGGAGATCGCCGAGGCGCTCGGCCTCGACACCGCCCCGCTGCGCATCGAGTGCTACGACATCTCGCACCTCCAGGGCGACGACGTGGTCGCCTCCATGGTCGTCTTCGAGGACGGCCTGGCCCGCAAGAGCGAGTACCGCCGCTTCCAGATCAAGGGCTTCGAGGGCCAGGACGACGTCCGGTCGATGCACGAGGTGATCAGCCGCCGCTTCCGCAGGTACCTCCAGGACAAGGAGCGCAACGGGGAGTGGGAGGAGCCCCCCGCGCCGGCCGGGGACTCCGCGTCGGCCGGGGACTCCGCGCCGGCCGGGGACTCCGCGCCGGCCGGGACGTCCGGGGCCCCCGGCGCCGTACCGGACCCCGCCGCGGCCGGCACCGAGCCGCGCGAGGACGACGGGCGTCCCAGACGCTTCGCCTACCCGCCGCAGCTCGTCGTGGTCGACGGCGGCCAGCCGCAGGTCGCCGCGGCCCAGCGCGCCCTCGACGAGCTGGGCATCGACGACATCGCCGTCTGCGGCCTCGCCAAGCGCCTCGAAGAGGTCTGGCTGCCCGACGACGAGGACCCCGTCGTCCTGCCCCGCTCCAGCGAGGGCCTCTACCTCCTCCAGCGCGTACGTGACGAAGCCCACCGCTTCGCGATCACCTATCAGCGCGCCAAACGGGCCAAACGCATCCGTTCCAGTCCCCTGGACGCGGTCTCCGGCCTCGGCGAAACCCGGAAACAGGCGTTGATCAAGCATTTCGGCTCCGTGAAGAAGCTGAGGCAGGCGACAATCGACGAGATCTGCGAGGTTCCGGGGATAGGCCGCAGGACGGCGGAATCAGTAGCCGTCGCCCTCGCCTCGACCGCCCCGGCCGCGCCCGCCGTGAACACGGCGACAGGAGAGATCATTGAAGAGGACGACGGGGGCAGTACGTCATGACCGAGCGTGAGTACGCGCACGAAGCCGCACGCGAGCCAGCAGTCGAGCACAACGGCACCGACCGAACAGACGGAGCACCACACGTGAGTACGGGCAGCACGATCGAGACCGGCGACGGGAATGCGACCATTCCCGAGCTGGTGATCATCTCGGGGATGTCGGGCGCCGGCCGCAGCACCGCGGCCAAATGCCTGGAGGACCTCGGCTGGTTCGTCGTCGACAACCTGCCGCCCGCCCTGATCCCCACCATGGTCGAGCTCGGCGCCCGCTCGCAGGGCAACGTGGCACGGATCGCCGTCGTCGTCGACGTCCGGGGCCGCCGTTTCTTCGACAACCTCCGCGAGTCCCTCGCCAGCCTGGAGGCCAAGCACGTCACCCGGCGCATCGTCTTCCTGGAGTCCTCCGACGACGCCCTGGTCCGCCGCTTCGAATCGGTCCGCCGCCCGCACCCCCTCCAGGGCGACGGCCGGATCGTCGACGGCATCGCCGCCGAGCGCGACCTGCTGCGCGAGCTGCGCGGCGACGCCGACCTGGTGATCGACACCTCCAGCCTCAACGTCCACGAACTGCGCGCCAAGATGGACGCCCAGTTCGCCGGGGACGAGGAGCCGGAGCTGCGCGCCACGGTGATGTCCTTCGGCTTCAAGTACGGCCTGCCGGTCGACGCGGACCTGGTGGTCGACTGCCGCTTCCTGCCCAACCCGCACTGGGTTCCCGAACTGCGCCCCTTCACCGGGCTCAACGAGGAGGTCTCCGCCTACGTCTTCGACCAGCCGGGTGCCAAGGAGTTCCTGAACCAGTACACCGAGCTGCTCCAGCTCATCGCCGCCGGATACCGCCGCGAGGGCAAGCGCTACGTGACGATCGCCGTCGGCTGCACGGGCGGCAAGCACCGTTCGGTCGCCATGTCCGAGAAGCTGGCGGCCCGGCTCGCGGCCGAGGGCGTCGAGACCGTCCTCGTCCACCGGGACATGGGGCGCGAGTGACCAGCCGCAATCTGCGCCTGCGGCGACTGCGCAGAGCCACCTCCGCGCTTTCCGGCCGCAAGCGCGGCGCCCAGCCCAAGGTCGTCGCCCTCGGCGGCGGCCACGGGCTGTCCGCGTCGCTCACCTCGCTCCGCCGGATCACCGGTGACCTCACCGCCGTGGTCACCGTCGCCGACGACGGCGGCTCCAGCGGCCGCCTCCGCGAGGAGCTGGGTGTGCTGCCCCCCGGTGACCTGCGCAAGGCGCTGGCCGCCCTGTGCGGCGACGACGAGTGGGGCCAGACCTGGGCGCAGGTCATCCAGCACCGCTTCCAGTCCCGGGGCGATCTCCACGAGCACGCGGTCGGCAACCTGCTGATCGTCGCCCTGTGGGAGCAGCTCGGCGATCACGTCCAGGCACTCGACCTGGTCGGCAAGCTGCTCGGCGCGCACGGCCGGGTGCTGCCGATGTCCGCCGTGCCGCTGGAGCTTCAGGCGCTGGTCCGCGGGCACGATCCGGCCCGCCCCGATGACGTGGACACCGTGTGCGGCCAGGCCACCGTGGCGCTCACCCCCGGTGAGGTGCAGTCCGTCCACGTCGTCCCGCACGACCCGCCCGCCGTCCCCGAGGCCGTGGCGGCGGTCCTGGACGCCGACTGGGTGGTGCTCGGCCCGGGATCCTGGTTCTCCTCGGTGATCCCGCACCTCCTCGTCCCCGAACTGCTCGACGCGCTCATCGAGACCAAGGCCCGCAAGGTCCTCTCGCTCAACCTCGCTCCGCAACCGGGTGAAACTGATGGCTTCTCCCCGCAGCGTCATTTGGAGGTTTTGGGACGACACGCCCCTAAACTCGCCCTGGACGTGGTGCTGGCCGACGAAGCTGCCGTGCCCGACCGTGAGTCCCTCGCCGATGCCGCCAAGCGGCTCGGCGCCGCGGTCGAGCTGGCGCCGGTGGCCTCACCCGACGGCGTTCCGATTCATGACCCGGAGCTGTTGGCCGCCGCGTACGACCGTATTTTTCGGATGCATGGAAGGATCGGCCCATGGCGATGACGCAGGCGGTGAAGAGCGAAATCTCTCGGCTTCCTGTCACCCGGACGTGCTGCAGAAAGGCGGAGGTCTCGGCCATTCTCCGGTTCGCGGGCGGGCTGCACCTGGTGAGCGGCCGGATCGTGATCGAGGCGGAGCTGGACACCTCGATGGCGGCACGGCGGCTCAAGCGGGACATCCTTGAGATCTTCGGGCACAGCTCGGAGCTGATCGTGATGGCTCCGGGCGGGCTGCGGCGCAGCTCCCGCTACGTCGTACGCGTCGTGGCGGGCGGCGACCAGCTGGCCCGGCAGACCGGACTGGTGGACGGCCGGGGCCGCCCCATCCGCGGGCTTCCGCCGCAGGTGGTCTCGGGGGCCACCTGCGACGCCGAGGCGGCCTGGCGCGGGGCCTTCCTGGCCCATGGCTCGCTCACCGAGCCGGGCCGTTCCTCCTCGCTGGAGGTGACCTGCCCCGGCCCGGAGGCGGCGCTCGCCCTGGTCGGCGCGGCCCGGCGGCTCTCCATCGCGGCCAAGGCCCGCGAGGTGCGCGGGGTGGACCGCGTCGTGGTCCGCGACGGGGACGCGATCGGTGCCCTGCTGACCCGGCTCGGCGCCCACGACTCGGTGCTGGCCTGGGAGGAGCGGCGGATGCGCCGCGAGGTCCGCGCCACCGCCAACCGCCTGGCCAACTTCGACGACGCCAACCTGCGCCGCTCCGCGCGCGCCGCGGTCGCCGCCGGTGCCCGGGTGGGACGTGCCCTGGAGATCCTCGGTGAGGAGGTGCCCGAGCACCTCGCGGCGGCCGGCCGTCTGCGCATGGAGCACAAGCAGGCGTCCCTGGAGGAGCTGGGCGCGCTCGCCGACCCGCCGCTGACCAAGGACGCGGTCGCCGGACGGATCCGCCGACTGCTGGCGATGGCCGACAAACGGGCCCAGGACCTGGGTATCCCAGGCACCGAATCCACCCTCAGCGAGGAGCTCGCCGACGGCCTGGTGAGCTGATCCGGAGGGGCGGCGAATCCGGCCGTACGCCGGACGCGCGAAGCCCCCCACGGAAGCTGACGCTGCGTAATGACCGCAGCGTGTACGGCCGAATGAACGAAGGCCCGTACTCCTACCGAGGGGTACGGGTCTTCGCCGTTCCGACGGCCCCGCTCGATGTCACCCCGCGGGCCTCGGAGAGGTAGGGTCGGAGGCGGTCGGGGACATCTCATACAACTCGCCGGGGTGAAAATCCCGCGTATCCAACGAGGAGATCGGTTCGTGACGATCCGCGTAGGCATCAACGGCTTCGGTCGCATCGGCCGCAACTACTTCCGCGCGTTGCTGGAGCAGGGTGCGGACATTGAGATCGTGGCTGTCAACGACCTGGGTGACACCGCGACCACGGCCCACCTGCTGAAGTACGACACGATCCTCGGCCGCCTCAAGGCAGAGGTCAGTCACACCGCCGACACCATCACCGTCGATGGTCACACGATCAAGGTTCTCTCCGAGCGCAACCCGGCCGATCTCCCCTGGGGCGAGCTGGGCGTCGACATCGTCATCGAGTCGACCGGCCTCTTCACGAAGAAGGCGGACGCCGAGAAGCACCTGGCCGGCGGTGCCAAGAAGGTCCTCATCTCGGCTCCGGCCAAGGGCGAGGACGTCACCATCGTGATGGGCGTCAACCAGGACCAGTACGACGCGGCCAGCCACCACGTCATCTCCAACGCCTCCTGCACGACCAACTGCGTCGCGCCGATGGCCAAGGTCCTCGACGAGAACTTCGGCATCGTCAAGGGCCTGATGACGACGGTCCACGCGTACACCAACGACCAGCGGATCCTGGACTTCCCGCACTCGGACCTGCGCCGCGCCCGCGCCGCGGCGGCCAACATCATCCCCACCACCACCGGTGCCGCCAAGGCCACCGCCCTGGTGCTCCCGCAGCTGAAGGGCAAGCTGGACGGCATCGCCATGCGCGTCCCGGTCCCGACGGGCTCGGCCACCGACCTGGTCGTCGAGCTTCAGCGCGAGGTCACCAGGGACGAGGTCAACTCCGCGTTCAAGAAGGCCGCGGAGGACGGCGACCTCAAGGGGATCATGTTCTACACCGAGGACCCGATCGTGTCGTCGGACATCGTCAGCGACCCGGCGTCCTGCACGTTCGACTCGTCGCTGACCATGGTTCAGGACGGCACGTCGGTGAAGGTCCTCGGCTGGTACGACAACGAGTGGGGCTACTCCAACCGTCTTGTCGACCTGACCGTCTTCGTCGGCGGCCGGCTCTGACCGTCGAACCGGCAGGTACCTCGATGTGAGCACGGGGCTCGAACAGCGCAACGTCGCGCCGTTCGAGCCCCGTGGCATGCTCTCCCGCCCTCCAAGGAGTCCAGCAAGATGAAGACGATCGACGAACTGATCGCCGAAGGGGTCACCGGCAAGCGCGTATTCGTCCGCGCCGACCTCAACGTGCCGCTCAACGGCACCACCATTACCGACGACGGCCGCATCCGTGCCGTCGCGCCGACCGTGAAGAAGCTGGTCGCGGCCGGTGCGCGGGTCATCGTCGCCTCGCACCTGGGCCGCCCCAAGGGCGCCCCGGACCCGGCCTTCTCGCTGGCGCCCGCCGCCGCCCGGCTCGGTGAACTCCTCGGCGCCGAGGCCGCGTTCGCGACCGACACGGTCGGCGAGTCGGCCCGCGCCACGGTCGCCGCCCTGGGCGACGGCCAGGTCGCCGTCCTGGAGAACCTGCGCTTCAACCCCGGCGAGACGTCCAAGGACGACGCCGAGCGCGGCGCGTTCGCCGACCGGCTCGCCGAACTCGCCGACCTGTACGTGGGCGACGGCTTCGGCGCCGTGCACCGCAAGCACGCCTCGGTCTTCGACCTCCCGGCCCGGCTGCCGCACGCCGCCGGTGACCTGATCGCCACCGAGGTCGGCGTCCTGAAGAAGCTCACCGAGGACGTCGAGCGCCCGTACGCCGTGGTGCTCGGGGGATCCAAGGTCTCCGACAAGCTCGGTGTCATCGACCACCTGCTGGAGCGCGCCGACCGCATCCTGATCGGCGGCGGCATGGCGTACACCTTCCTCAAGGCCCAGGGCCACGAGGTCGGCAGCTCGCTGCTCCAGGAGGACCAGATTCCGGCGGTGCGCGAGTACCTCAAGCGCGCCGAGGCCCGGGGCGTCGAGTTCGTGCTCCCCGTCGACGTCGTGGTCTCCGAGCGGTTCCCGGACCTCAAGACCCAGGCCCCGACCGAGCACCGCACGGTGCCTGCCGACGCGATGCCGGCCGGTTTCATCGGCCTGGACAACGGCCCGGAGACCAACAAGCTGTACGCCTCGAAGCTCGCCGACGCCGCCACGGTCTTCTGGAACGGACCCATGGGCGTCTTCGAGCACCCCGACTACGCCCAGGGCACCCGGGCCGTAGCCCAGGCTCTCGTCGACTCCCCGGGCTTCAGCGTGGTCGGCGGTGGCGACTCCGCCGCCGCCGTGCGCACCCTGGGCTTCGACGAGAACGCATTCGGACACATCTCGACCGGTGGCGGTGCCAGCCTCGAATACCTCGAGGGCAAGACGCTCCCCGGCCTCGCCGCACTGGAGGACTGACCTTTCATGACCACGCGTACCCCGCTGATGGCGGGCAACTGGAAGATGAACCTCAACCACCTTGAGGCCATCGCCCACACCCAGAAGCTCGGCTTCGCGCTGACCGACAAGGACTACGACGCCGTCGAGGTGGCCGTCCTGGCGCCCTTCACCGACCTGCGCTCCGTGCAGACCTTGATCGAGGGCGACAAGCTGAAGATCAAGTTCGGCGCCCAGGACATCTCGGCGCACGACTCCGGCGCGTACACCGGTGAGATCTCCGGTCCGATGCTCGCCAAGCTCCGCTGCTCCTACGTCGCGGTCGGTCACAGCGAGCGCCGCCAGTACCACGGCGAGACCGACGAGCTCTGCAACGCCAAGGTGAAGGCCGCGTTCAAGCACGGCCTGACTCCGATCCTCTGCGTCGGCGAGGGCCTGGACGTCCGCAAGGCCGGTGACCAGGTCTCCTATACCCTCGCGCAGCTCGACGGCGGCCTGAAGGACGTACCGGCCGAGCAGGCCAAGTCCCTCGTGGTCGCCTACGAGCCGGTCTGGGCCATCGGCACCGGCGAGGTCGCCACCCCCGAGGACGCCCAGGAGGTCTGCGGCGCGATCCGCGGCCGGCTGGCCGAGCTGTACTCGCAGGAGCTGGCCGACGGCGTCCGTATCCAGTACGGCGGCTCGGTGAAGTCCGGGAACGTCGCCGCGATCATGGCGCAGCCCGATGTGGACGGTGCGCTGGTCGGCGGTGCCGCGCTGGACGCCGACGAGTTCGTCAAGATCGTCCGCTTCCGCGACCAGTGAGTATGCGGTAGCGCCGATCCGTCGTACTCTTGCGGGGGCCGTGGAGGGAGCAGCCTTCCGGCCCCCGCCGTTCGCACATGCAGTCCAGAGGAATTCCGGAAAGTAGGGACCAGCCGTGATTTTGGCGTTCGAGATCGCCCTGATCGTCTTCAGCCTGCTGCTGATGCTGCTGGTGCTGATGCACAAGGGCAAGGGCGGCGGCCTCTCCGACATGTTCGGTGGCGGTATGCAGTCGTCCGTCGGTGGCTCCTCGGTCGCCGAGCGGAACCTCGACCGGATCACCGTGGTTGTCGGTCTGGCCTGGTTCGCGTGCATTGTCGCGCTCGGTCTGCTGATCAAGCTGGACGGCTGACCCGTCGTACGCGATTACCGGTGATGGTGTAACTCCTTTCACTGGACGCGCGTTGGGCCTTACGTAGACTGGTGCACCTTCGAGCACCATCACGCAGGGAGTTACGACCGTGGCAAGTGGCAACGCGATCCGGGGAAGCCGGGTCGGAGCGGGGCCGATGGGGGAGGCCGAGCGCGGCGAGTCCGCGCCGCGCCTCCGCATCTCCTTCTGGTGCTCGAACGGGCACGAGACCCAGCCGAGCTTCGCCAGCGACGCGCAGGTACCGGAGACCTGGGACTGCCCGCGCTGCGGCTTCCCGGCCGGCCAGGACCGGGACAGTCCCCCGGCCCCCCCGCGCACCGAGCCCTACAAGACGCACCTCGCGTACGTACGGGAACGGCGCAGCGACGCCGACGGCGAGGCGATCCTCGCCGAGGCCCTGGCGAAACTCCGGGGCGAGATCTAGAAGTTCACCGGCCGGGCACCCCCAGGGTGCCCGGCCGGGCTGCTTCTGCCGTGCCGGGCGCCGCCCTCGCCTCGTCAGCGCCTCTGATCAATTAGGTTGGGGGTGCGGCGGGGCATCTGCAGGCACGAGAAGAATTGGGCTGAGATCCGGGATGAACACACCAAGCCGAACCAGGCTCGACCAGACGCCCGAGTGGACCGCACTGGGCAAGCACCGCGAGCAGTTCGGGAACACCCACCTGCGGGAGCTCTTCGCGGACGCTCCGGAGCGCGGCACCGGATACGCCCTCCGGGTCGGCGACCTGTACGTCGACTACTCCAAGCACCTGGTCACCGACGAGACGCTGCGGCTGCTGCGCGCGCTCGCCGCCGCCACCGACGTGAACGGGCTGCGGGACGCCATGTTCCGCGGCGAGAAGATCAACACCACCGAGGACCGCGCCGTCCTGCACACCGCGCTGCGTGCCCCGCGTGACGCCGTGATCGAGGTCGACGGCGAGAACGTGGTGCCGGGCGTGCACGCCGTGCTCGACCGGATGGCGGCGTTCTCCGGCCAGGTCAGGTCCGGGGCGTGGACCGGCCACACGGGCAGGCCCATCCGCAACGTCGTCAACATCGGCATCGGCGGCTCCGACCTCGGCCCCGCCATGGCGTACGAGGCGCTGCGCTCCTTCACGGACCGCGAGCTGACCGTCCGCTTCGTGTCGAACGTCGACGGCGCCGACCTCCACGAGGCGCTGCGCGACCTCGACCCGGCCGAGACGCTCTTCGTCGTCGCCTCGAAGACCTTCACCACGATCGAGACGATCACCAACGCCACCTCCGCCCGCAACTGGCTGCTGACCGGTCTGCGCGCCGGACAGGACGCGGTCGCCAAGCACTTCGTGGCGCTGTCCACGAACGCGGACAAGGTCGCGGAGTTCGGCATCGACACCTCCCACATGTTCGAGTTCTGGGACTGGGTCGGCGGCCGCTACTCCTACGACTCGGCGATCGGGCTCTCCCTGATGATCGCCATCGGCCCGGACCGCTTCCGCGAGATGCTCGACGGCTTCCACCTCGTCGACGAGCACTTCCGCACCGCCCCGCCCGAGGAGAACGTCCCGCTGCTGATGGGCCTGTTGGGCGTCTGGTACGGGGCGTTCTTCGACGCCCAGTCGCATGCCGTGCTGCCGTACAGCCACTATCTGTCCAAGTTCACCGCGTACTTGCAGCAGCTCGACATGGAGTCCAACGGCAAGTCCGTGGACCGGGACGGCCGTCCGGTCGACTGGCAGACCGGCCCGGTCGTCTGGGGCACCCCCGGCACCAACGGCCAGCACGCCTACTACCAGCTGATCCACCAGGGCACCAAGGTCATCCCGGCCGACTTCATCGGCTTCGCCGAACCGGTCGCCGACCTGCTGCCCGGCCTGGTCGCCCAGCACGATCTGCTGATGGCCAACTTCTTCGCCCAGACCCAGGCGCTGGCCTTCGGCAGGACACCGCAGGAGGTGCGCGCCGAGGGCGTCGCCGAGGAGCTGGTGCCGCACAAGACCTTCCGGGGCAACCACCCGACGACGACGGTCCTCGCCGACCGGCTGACCCCGTCCGTCCTCGGCCAGCTGATCGCGCTGTACGAGCACAAGGTCTTCGTCCAGGGCGCCGTCTGGAACATCGACTCCTTCGACCAGTGGGGCGTCGAACTCGGCAAGGTCCTCGCCAAGAAGATCGAGCCGGTGCTCACCGGCGAGGCGGAGGGCGAGCGGCTGGACAGCTCGACCACCGCGCTGGTCCGCGCCTACCGGGCCCGCCGGGGCCGTTGAGCCGATGACCACGGGGGAGGGGACGGTGCGGCTGCGGCCGCCGGCCAACACGCTGGACCCGAGGGCTGTGCGGTGGTGGCGGACCCGGTGGCTGCTGCTGACCGCGGCCCCGGTGGTGGTGCTGGGCGTACTGGGACTGCTCATCGAGCCCGCCCGGTTCTGGCTGCTGCTGCCCGCCGCGGTCCTCGCGGCGGTCGGCACCGGCTGCGCCGTCCTCCTCCCCGTCTGGTGGTACCGCGTCCACCGCTGGGAGGTCACCGAGGAGGCGGTGTACGTCAGGACCGGTGTCCTGTGGCAGGAGTGGCGGATCGCCCCGATGTCCCGCATCCAGACCGTGGACACCGTGCGCGGACCGCTCGAACAGCTCTACCGGCTTGCCACCGTCACCGTCACCACCGCCTCGGCCAGGGGCGCGGTCCGCATCGGGGGCCTCGACCACACCACGGCCGCCGAGCTGGCCGAACAGCTGACCCGGATCACCCAGGACACCCCCGGGGACGCCACATGATCCCCGGCGCGGCCGCCACCCCCGCACCACGGGCCGAACCGCCCGCCACCACGGACTGGCGGCGGCTGGACCGGCGTACCGTCCTCGCCAGCGCGCTGGTGACGGCCGGGATGGCGGCCGGGGCCGCCGTGCCGGCCACCCTCGGACTGTCCGGACGCCTCGGCACCGGCGCCGCCGTCGCCTGGGCCGTCGCCGGAGCCGTCCTGCTGATCGGCTCCGCCGCGGCAGGCACCTGCATACGCTGGCGGCGTACCCGCTACCGCGTCGGCACCGAACGCGTCGAGCTGCACACCGGGCTGTTCCTGGTCAAGAAGCGCTCCCTGGCCCGTGAGCGCATCCGCAGCGTCGACCTCACCGCCCATCCGCTGCAACGGGTGCTCGGGCTGGTCACCGTCCGCATCGGCACCGGCGAGCACTCCGGCCACGACTCCACTCTGGAGCTCGACCAGGTCACCCGCCCGGAGGGCGAACGGCTCCGCCGTACCCTGCTGGACCGCGCGGTCGCCGGCGCCCCCGGCCCCCACCGCGAGGGGCAGCTCGCCGCCCTCGACCCGCGCTGGATCCGCTACGCACCCGTCTCGTTCGTGGCCCCCGCGCTCGGCGTCGCGGCGGCCGGTTCCGTGATGCAGGTCAGCGACTGGTTCGGGGCGCAGGGCGAGGTGATCGCCTGGGTCGGCGACCGCTTCCGGGACACCTCGCTCACCGTCATGATCCTCTCCCTCGTGCTGGCCGCGACGGCCGCCGGGGTGGTCGGTGCGCTCGGCCTGTGGGCCGAGATGTGGTGGAACTACCGGCTGGAGCGCGAGCCCGGCGGCACCCTGCTCATCCGGCGCGGACTGCTGACCTCCCGGTCCGTCTCCATCGAGGAGCGGCGGCTGCGCGGTGTCGACGTGGTGGAACCGCTCGGCGTGCGGGCGTTCGGCGGAGCCCGGATCGAGGCGATCACCACCGGGCTCGCCCAGGACGAGGAGGAGCGGCACGCTGACCACAACACCCTGCTGCCCGCGGCGCCCCGCCCGGTCGCGGACGCGGTGGCCGCCGACGTGCTGCGCGAGGCGGTGTCCCCGACCGGCGCCCCGCTGACCGCGCACCCCCGGGCGGCGCTCGGCCGCAGACGGCGCCGGGCGCTGTGGGCGGTCGCCCTCCCGGCCGCCGTCCTGGCGCCGATGGGCGTGGTGCTGACGCCGGTGCTGCTGTGGGCCGCGCTCGGCTGCGCCGCCGTCGGGCTGCCCGCCGGGATGCTGCTGGCCCGGGACGCGTACCGGGGCCTGGGGCACACCCTCAGCGGTGACTACCTGGTGGTGCGCTCGGGCACGGTCCGCCGCTCGACCGCCGCGCTGGAGCGGTCCGGGATCATCGGCTGGACGGTCCGCCGGTCGTACTTCCAGCGGCGGGCCGGGGTACTGAGCGTCACCGCGACCACGGCCGCCGGTTCGGGGGCGTACACGGCGTACGACACGGACGCCGACGAGGGGCTCGACTTCGCCGCACGGGCCGTGCCCGGTCTGCTGGAGCCCTTCCTGGAGCGCGTCCCGCCCGCCCCGTAACGCCGCAGGCCCGGCCGTTCCGAGGAACGAACCGGGCCTGCGTCCGGGCAAACGGACGGACGGTCAGGGCGAAGCGGGCGGGTAGAGCGCACGCGGCAGCCGGGAGGCCGCCGCCGCGTCCATCAGCCACAGGGTGCGGCTGCGCCCGTACGCACCGGCCGCCGGGGCCTGGATCTCCCCGGCACCCGAGAGCGCGATCTCCGCGGCCTCCGCCTTGTCCTCGCCCGCCGCGAGCAGCCACACCTCGCGGGCCGCCCGGATCGCGGGCAGCGTGAGCGAGATGCGGGTGGGCGGCGGCTTGGGGGCGCCGTGCACACCGACGACGGTGCGCTCGGTCTCCCGTACCGCGGGCAGCTCGGGGAAGAGCGAGGCGACATGGGTGTCCGGGCCGACGCCCAGCATCAGCACGTCGAAGACCGGCACCGGGCCGTGATCCTCGGGACCGGCCGCGGCGGCCAGCTCCTCGGCGTACGCGGCCGCCGCGGCGTCGGCGTCGTTGCCCCAGGGGCCGTTCGAGGCGGGCATCGCGTGCACCCGGGACGGGTCCAGCGGCACCGTGTCCAGCAGGGCCTCGCGGGCCTGCGTGACATTGCGCTCCGGATCGCCCTCCGGCAGGAAGCGCTCGTCACCCCACCACAGGTCCAGCCGCGGCCAGTCGATCGCGTCCCGGGCGGGCGCGGCGGCGAGCGCGGCCAGCAGGCCGTTGCCGTTGCGCCCGCCGGTGAGGACCACCGAGGCATGGCCCCGGGCGGCCTGGGCGTCCACGATCCGGGTGATCAGCCGGGCCGCGGCGGCCTGGGCCATCAGCTCCTTGTCGCGGTGCACGACGAGCTGCGGGACGCTCACTTCGACGCCGCCTTCTTAGCCGCGGACTTCTTCGCGGTGGCCGGGGCGGGAGCCGCCTCGGCCCCGGCCTCGGCCGGCTTGGGCTCCGGACGTCCGCCGAGCTTGGCCACGCCGAACTTCACCGACGCCTCGTAGGTGTTGTCCGGGTCGAGACGGCGCAGCTCCTCGGCGAGCAGCTCCGCGGTGTCGCGCCGCTTGAGCGCCACCGCACGGTCCGGCTGGCCCTGCATCGAGAGCGTGGCCAGCGAACCGTCCGGGCGGTCCAGGACGATGACGCCGTTCTTGGTCTCCATCCGTACGGCCGTCAGACCGGGACCGGCGGAGACGGTGCGCTCGACGGGCACCTGGAGACGGTCCGCGAGCCACATGGCGAGCAGCTCGCAGCTCGGGTTCTCCGACTCGCCCTCGACCGTCGCCGAGACGACCTCGACGTGCTGCTGGTCGAGCGCGGCCGCCAGCATCGAGCGCCACGGCGTGATGCGGGTCCAGGCCAGGTCGGTGTCGCCCGGGTTGTACGAGTCGGCGCGGACCGCCAGCTCGCTGCCGGGGTGCTCCGCCGCGTACGCGTCCGTGATGCGGCGCTGGGCGAGCGCGCCCAGCGGGTCCTTCGCGGGGTCGGAGGGCGCGTCCTGCGGCCACCAGACCACGACCGGGGCGTCCGGCAGCAGCAGGGGCAGCACCACGGACTGGGCGTGGTTGACCAGCTCGCCGTGGAGCCGCAGGACGACCGTCTCGCCGGTGCCCGCGTCGGAACCGACCCGCACCTCGGCGTCGAGCCGGGCGTCCCGGCGGCTGCGCGCCGAGCGGCTGACCCGCTTGATGACCGCGATGATCCGCGAGGGGTGCTCGCGCGAGGCGTCACCGGCCGACTTGAGCGCGTCGTACGCGTTCTCCTCGTCGGTGACGATGACCAGGGTGAGCACCATGCCGATGGCCGGGGTGCCGATGGCGCGGCGGGCCGCGACCAGTGCCTGGTTGATCTTGCTGGAGGTGGTCTCCGTGAGATCGATCTTCATGGGCGACGCCAGCTCCGTCCGTCTCGTGCGAGCATCTCGTCGGCCTCGGCCGGACCCCAGGTGCCCGCCGCGTACTGGGCGGGCTTGCCGTGCTTGTCCCAGTACTCCTCGATCGGGTCGAGGATGTTCCAGGAGAGTTCGACCTCCTGGTGCCGGGGGAAGAGGTTGGCGTCGCCGAGCAGCACGTCGAGGATGAGCCGCTCGTAGGCCTCCGGGCTGGACTCCGTGAAGGACTCGCCGTACGCGAAGTCCATCGTGACGTCCCGCACCTCCATCGAGGTGCCCGGCACCTTGGAGCCGAACCGCACGGTCACGCCCTCGTCCGGCTGCACCCGGATGACCAGGGCGTTGCCGCCCAGCTCCTCGGTGGCACCGGACTCGAAGGGCAGGTACGGGGCCCGCTTGAAGACGACCGCGATCTCCGTGACCCGGCGGCCGAGCCGCTTTCCGGTACGGAGGTAGAACGGCACGTCCGCCCAGCGGCGGTTGTTGATCGTCAGCTTGATCGCGGCGTAGGTGTCGGTCTTCGACCTGGGGTCGATGCCGTCCTCCTCCAGGTACCCGAGGACTTCCTCGCCGCCCTGCCAGGCGTGCGCGTACTGGGCGCGCACCGTGTGCTTGCCCAGGTCCTCCGGCAGCTCGACCGCCGTGAGCACCTTCAGCTTCTCGGCGACCAGGGCCTTCGGGTGGAAGGAGCCGGGCTCCTCCATCGCGGTCAGCGCCAGCAGCTGGAGCAGGTGGTTCTGGATGACGTCACGAGCGGCGCCGATGCCGTCGTAGTAACCGGCCCGGCCTCCGATGCCGATGTCCTCGGCCATCGTGATCTGGACGTGGTCGACGTACGACCTGTTCCAGATCGGCTCGAACATCGTGTTGGCGAAGCGCAGCGCCAGGATGTTCTGGACCGTCTCCTTGCCCAGGTAGTGGTCGATCCGGAAGACCTCGTTGGGCGGGAACACGTCGTGCACGATCCGGTTGAGCTCCTGCGCGCTCTTCAGGTCGTGCCCGAAGGGCTTCTCGATGACGGCACGCCGCCAGGAGCCCTCCTTCTGGTCGGCGAGCCCGTGCTTCTTGAGCTGCTGGACGACCTTGGGGAAGAACTTCGGCGGCACGGACAGGTAGAAGGCGAAGTTGCCTCCCGTGCCCTGCGCCTTGTCCAGCTCCTGGATCGTGCTCTTCAGCTGCTCGAAGGCCTCGTCGTCGTCGAAGTTGCCCTGGACGAAGCGCATCCCCTGGATGAGCTGCTGCCAGACCTCCTCGCGAAACGGCGTACGGGCGTGCTGCTTGACGGCGTCGTGGACCTCCTGTGCGAAGTCCTCGTCCTGCCATTCACGGCGGGCGAAACCCACCAGTGAGAAGCCCGGCGGCAGCAGACCGCGGTTGGCCAGGTCGTACACGGCCGGCATCAGTTTCTTGCGGGACAGGTCGCCCGTGACGCCGAAGATCACCAGGCCCGACGGCCCCGCGATGCGCGGGAGCCGTCGGTCCTGGGGGTCACGAAGCGGATTGGCTCCGGGAACACCAGACAAGGGGGTCAGCCCTCCGAGGGGGCGAGGCGCTTGAGCTCCGCCTCGGTCGAGTTGAGCAGGTCGATCCAGGCCGCTTCGAACTTCTCGACGCCCTCGTCCTCCAGGAGCTGGACGATGTCGTCGTACGAGATGCCGAGCCTCGCCACCGCGTCGAGCTCGGCGCGGGACTGCTCGTAGCTGCCGGTGATGGTGTCGCCGGTGACCTGGCCGTGGTCGGCCGTGGCGTCCAGGGTGGCCTCGGGCATGGTGTTGACCGTGCCGGGGGCGACCAGGTCGACCACGTACAGGGTGTCCTTGTACGCGGGGTCCTTGACGCCGGTCGAGGCCCACAGCGGGCGCTGCTTGTTGGCGTGCGCCTTGTCGAGGGCGGCCCAGCGGTCCGAGGAGAAGACCTCCTCGTACGCCTGGTAGGCGAGCCGGGCGTTGGCGAGCGCCGCCTTGCCCTTGAGGGCCTTGGCCTCGTCGGTGCCGAGGGCGTCGAGCCGCTTGTCGGTCTCGGTGTCCACCCGCGACACGAAGAAGGAGGCCACCGAGTGGATCCTGGACAGGTCCAGGCCCGCGGCCTTCGCCTTCTCCAGGCCCGCCAGGTAGGCGTCCATGACCTCGCGGTAGCGCTCCAGCGAGAAGATCAGCGTGACGTTGACGCTGATGCCCTTGCCGATGACCTCGGTGATCGCCGGGAGACCGGCCTTGGTCGCCGGGATCTTGATGAGGGTGTTGGGCCGGTCCACCAGCCAGGCCAGCTGCTTGGCCTCGGCGACGGTGGCGGCGGTGTGGTGGGCCAGCCGCGGGTCGACCTCGATGGAGACCCGGCCGTCCTGGCCGTCCGTGGCGTCGAAGACGGGGCGCAGGATGTCGGCCGCGTCCCGCACGTCCGACGTGGTGATCATGCGGATCGCCTCGTCGACGGTGACCTTGCGGGTGGCGAGGTCGGTGAGCTGCTGCTCGTAGCCGTCGCCCGAGGAAATCGCCTTCTGGAAGATCGACGGGTTGGTGGTGACGCCCACGACGTGCTGCTGGTCGATCAGCTCGGCGAGGTTGCCGGAGGTGATCCGCTTGCGCGACAGGTCATCGAGCCAGATCGCCACGCCCTCGTCGGAGAGGCGCTTGAGTGCGTCTGTCATGAGAATTGCATCTCCTACTAGTCGTATAACGGCGTCAGCGCGCGGCTGCCGCGAGAGATTCCCGCGCCGCGGCGGCGACGTGCTCGCCCGTGAAGCCGAACTCGCGGAAGAGGACCTTGGCGTCGGCCGAGGCGCCGAAGTGCTCCAGCGAGACGATCCGGCCCGCGTCACCGACATAGCGGTACCAGGTCAGACCGATGCCCGCCTCCACCGCCACGCGCGCCTTCACGGACGGCGGCAGCACGCTGTCCTTGTACGCCTGGTCCTGTTCCTCGAACCACTCGACCGACGGCATCGAGACCACCCGGGTCGGGATGCCCGCCGCCTGCAGCTCCTCGCGCGCCTCTACGGCGAGCTGCACCTCGGAGCCGGTTCCGATCAGCAGCACCTGCGGTGCGCCGCCCTCGGCCTCGAAGAGCACGTAGCCGCCCCTGGCCGCGTCCTCGTTCGCCGGGTACGTCGGCACGCCCTGGCGGGTCAGCGCCAGACCGTGCGGGGCACCCTTGCCGAACACCTTGGTGTAGCGGCGCAGGATCTCCCGCCAGGCGATGGAGGTCTCGTTGGCGTCGGCCGGGCGGACGATGTTCAGGCCCGGGATGGCGCGCAGCGAGGCCAGGTGCTCGACCGGCTGGTGGGTCGGGCCGTCCTCGCCGAGGCCGACCGAGTCGTGCGTCCACACGTAGGTCACCGGCAGGTGCATCAGCGCGGACAGGCGTACGGCGTTGCGCATGTAGTCGGAGAACACCAGGAAGGTGCCGCCGTAGATACGGGTGTTGCCGTGCAGCGCGATGCCGTTCATGGCCGCGGCCATGGCGTGCTCGCGGATGCCGAAGTGGATCGTGCGGCCGTACGGGTCCGCGCCCGGCAGCGGGTTGTCCGCCGGGAGGAACGACGACGTCTTGTCGATCGTGGTGTTGTTCGAGCCCGCGAGGTCGGCGGAGCCGCCCCACAGCTCGGGGATGATCCCGCCGAGCGCCTGGAGCACCTTGCCGGAGGCGGCGCGGGTGGCGACGCCCTTGCCCGGCTCGAAGACCGGCAGCTCGTCCTCCCAGCCCGCGGGCAGCTCAGCGGCGGAGATCCGGTCGAAGTCGGCGGCCCGCTGGGGGTTGGCGGTGCGCCAGGCGGCGAAGCCCTTCTCCCACTCGGCCCGCGCCTCACGGCCGCGGTCCAGCGCCTCACGGGTGTGGGCGATGACCTCGTCGGCGACCTCGAAGGTCTTCTCCGGGTCGAAGCCGAGGACCCGCTTGGTGGCGGCGACCTCCTCGTCGCCCAGCGCCGAGCCGTGCGAGGCCTCGGTGTTCTGGGCGCTCGGCGCGGGCCAGGCGATGATCGAGCGGGCCGCGATGAACGACGGGCGCCCGGTCTCGGCCTTGGCCGCCTGGAGCGCCGCGTACAGACCCGCGGGGTCCAGGTCGCCGCTGGGCAGCTGCTCGACGCGCTGGACGTGCCAGCCGTACGCCTCGTACCGCTTCAGGGTGTCCTCGGAGACCGCGGTCTCCGTGTCGCCCTCGATGGAGATGTGGTTGTCGTCCCAGAGCAGCACCAGGTTGCCGAGCTTCTGGTGGCCGGCGAGCGAGGACGCCTCCGCGGAGATGCCCTCCTGGAGGCAGCCGTCACCTGCGACGACCCAGATCATGTGGTCGAAGGGGGAGGTGCCGGGCGCGGCGTCCGGGTCGAACAGGCCGCGCTCGTAGCGGGAGGCCATCGCCATGCCCACCGCGTTGGCGACACCCTGGCCCAGCGGACCGGTGGTCGTCTCGACGCCGGTGGTGTGGCCGTACTCGGGGTGGCCCGGGGTCTTCGAACCCCAGGTGCGGAAGGCCTTGAGGTCATCCAGCTCCAGGCCGTATCCGGCGAGGTAGAGCTGGATGTACAGGGTCAGGCTGCTGTGGCCTGCCGAGAGCACGAACCGGTCGCGTCCGGCCCAGTCGGCGTCGGCGGGGTCGTGCCGCATCACCTTCTGGAAGAGGGTGTACGCGGCGGGAGCGAGGCTCATGGCCGTACCGGGGTGACCGTTCCCGACCTTCTGTACGGCGTCCGCGGCGAGGACACGCACGGTGTCCACGGCCCGCTGGTCCAATTCGGTCCACTGGAGATCTGTGGTGATCGGCTTGGTGCTCACCCTGAGTCAGGGCTCCTCTCCACTGTCGTAAACCGGTGACTGAGACCGCACCGGGCGTTGTCGAGCCTACCGCCGCCGGAACACGCATTTTGCGCTGCTTTCCAGGGTGCGGGCGGCCCGTGGAGTTCGCCTCCCGGATGAGCGGGGGGGCAGCACTTCCGAGCCGCCACGGCAGGTACCGCCACCCGTGCCGGGGCCCCGCCCCAACACGACCCACCCCCGCGAAGAACGGCGTGTCCCCAACGTCTACAGTGGTCTGGTTCGCGCAAGTCTTTACTGGGCTCTCACGCCCGGAGCTTGCTGGATTTCTCTGTCAGGGGTGTGCGTGACGGCCGTCGAGTCCCGACCCGCAGGGGTCGCCTTGACTCCCAGCCCAGGGGGCCATCGCCCGTTCGGGGCCCGTGTCAAGGCTTTCGTGGCGCTGACCAAGCCGCGGATCATCGAGCTGCTGCTGATCACCACCGTGCCGGTGATGTTCCTTGCGGCCCAGGGCGTGCCCGACCTCTGGCTCGTACTCGCCACCACCGTCGGCGGATACCTCTCGGCCGGTGGCGCCAACGCGCTGAACATGTACATCGACCGCGACATCGACGCGCTGATGGACCGCACCGCGCAGCGACCGCTGGTCACCGGCATGGTCAGCCCGCGGGAGTGCCTGGCCTTCGGCATCTCCCTCGCGGTGATCTCGACCGTCTGGTTCGGCGTGCTGGTCAACTGGCTGTCGGCCTGGCTGTCGCTCGGTGCGCTGCTCTTCTACGTCGTGGTGTACACGATGCTGCTGAAGCGCCGGACCGCGCAGAACATCGTCTGGGGCGGCATCGCGGGCTGTATGCCGGTCCTCATCGGCTGGTCCGCCGTGACCAACTCGATGTCCTGGGCCGCGGTGATCCTCTTCGCCGTCATCTTCTTCTGGACGCCGCCGCACTACTGGCCGCTGTCCATGAAGGTGAAGGAGGACTACGCCCGGGTCGGCGTGCCGATGCTGCCGGTGATCGCCTCCAACAAGGTGGTGGCCCGCCAGATCGTCGTCTACAGCTGGGTGATGGTGGCCGTCTCGCTGCTGCTCACTCCGCTGGGCTACACCGGGTGGTTCTACACCGCGGTGGCGGTGGCGACCGGCGGCTTCTGGCTCTGGGAGGCGCACGGCCTGCAGAACCGCGCCAAGGCCGGGGTGAGCGGGGCCAAGCTCAAGGAGATGCGGCTGTTCCACTGGTCCATCACCTACGTGTCGCTGCTCTTCGTCGCCGTGGCGGTCGACCCCTTCCTGAGGTAGCCCGCTCCTGAGTTCCCGCCGATGGGCGGGGTACGTGGCCCAGCCCACGTACCCCGCCCATCGCGCGTTCGGCTACCCGTCGGTAGCATCCTGGACATGGCTGAAACGGCTGAGACCCAGGTGGAGAGCGGCAAGCAGGCGGCCCGCGCGGAGCGCAGGGCGGCGAAGCTCGCCAAGGAGATCGGCGCCTTCGCCAAGGCGCACGGCGGAGCGGAGGGACAGCTCGCCTACATCGGGCAGACGGGCACCCGCATCGTGCTCGTGGGCGAGGACGGCGGCTGGGGCGATCTGGTGGCCCCGTCGTACGCGATCGCCGAGAGCGCCACGCAGAAGGCCGGGATCACGATGCACGAGTCCTTCGACGGCGACTTCGCGGCGAAGGTCCGCACTGGCCCGTACGAGTGGACGCGGATGGCCGGCATCCAGGTAGGCGGCCCCGCCAACCCGGCCTGACACACCCCCGGAACGCAGATCGCCGGACGGTTCCCGGGAAGGAACCGTCCGGCGATCTGCGTCGCAGGGGCGTACGGGTCAGCCGGCCGTCGCGGGCTCGGGCCGCCCGGCCGCGGGGCCGGGCACCGCCGCGGTGGCCCCGGGCCGCTCGCGCAGCGACAGGAGCACCCGCACGATCGCGATCCACACCAGGCACGAGCCCAGCATGTGCAGACCGACCAGGATCTCCGGCGTGTCGGTGAAGTACTGCACGTACCCGATCACGCCCTGCGCCATCAGTACGAGGAAGAGGTCGCGGGCCCGGTGCCGCGGCCCGACGGGCGCGTCGACGGCCTTCAGCACGAACCAGAGCGCCACGGTCAGCGCCACCACGGCCCAGGCCAGGTCGGCGTGGAGCTGCGCGATCATCTTCCAGTCGATCGGAATGCGGTGCACATCGCTGGAGTCACCCGCGTGGCGTCCCGCGCCCGTCACGACCGTACCGACCGCGACCAGCAGCCCCGCGACGACCGCCAGCAGCCAGGCCAGCTGCGACACCGCCTTGCCGACCAGCGGCCGGGGCGCCTCGTCGCCCTCGCGGACCCGGTGCCAGGTCACCATCGCGATGGTGAGCAGCGCCGTGGAGAGAAGGAAGTGCGCGGCGACGGTGTACGGGTTCAGCCCGACCAGCACCACGATGCCGCCGAGCACCGCGTTGCCCATGACCACCCAGAACTGCAGCCAGCCCAGCCGGGTCAGGGAGTGGCGCCAGGGCTTGGCCGAGCGGGCGGCGATGATCGCCCACCCGACGGCCGCGCACAGCACGTAGGTCAGCATCCGGTTGCCGAACTCGATGACGCCGTGGAAGCCCATCTCGCTCGTGGCCGTGAGGCTCTCGTCGGTGCACTTGGGCCAGGTGGGGCAGCCGAGACCGGAACCGGTCAGCCGCACCGCGCCGCCGGTCACGACGATGAGCACGGCCATGACGACGGCCGACATGGCCGCCCGGCGGACCGTACGGGGGGACGGCGTCCACCGTTCGGCGATGTACTGGAGCGGATTCCGCACGGCTTGAGCGACTTCGGCTCGGGTCAGCTTGGGCACGCGCACCATCGTAGGCGGAGGCTTGTGCAAGCTTTCACGAGGGGGACGAGTTGCCACGAACCGGCGACGCAACGCGGTCGCGTTCTCACTCAGGGCGGTCTCACTCCGGGCGTTCCCGCCGTGGGCGTTCCTCCTCCGCGCGGCCTCACTCCCAGCGGAAGAACCGTGCCGCCGCGCCCAGTCCCAGCACCGCCCACACCGCCAGCACGCCGAGGTCGCCCCAGGGCATCGACGCCCCGTGCTGGAGGACCTCGCGCAGGCCGTCCGAGAGGGCCGCGATCGGCAGCAGCCCGAGTGCCGACTGCACCGCGTCCGGGAACTTGTCCAGCGGCACGATCACCCCGCCGCCCACCAGCAGCAGGAGGAAGACCAGGTTGGCCGCGGCGAGCGTGGCCTCCGCCCGCAGCGTCCCGGCCATCAGCAGGCCGAGCCCGGAGAAGGCCGCCGTACCGAGCACCAGCAGCAGGAGGACGGCGAGGGGACTGCCCTGCGGCGACCAGCCCAGCGTGAACGCGATCACGGTGAGCAGCGCCACCTGGAGCACCTCGGTGACCAGTACGGCGAGGGTCTTCGCGGCCATCAGCGCCCAGCGGGGCAGCGGAGAGGCGCCGAGCCGCTTCAGCACCCCGTACCGCCGTTCGAACCCGGTGGCGATGGCCTGGCCGGTGAAGGCCGTGGACATCACGGCCAGGGCGAGGATGCCGGGAGCCAGGAAATCGACCGCCTCGCCCGCGCCGGTGTCCACGATGTCGACCGCGCTGAACAGCACCAGCAGCAGCGTCGGGATGACCACCGTCAGCAGCAGCTGCTCGCCGTTGCGCAGCAGCATCCGGGTCTCCAGCGCGGCCTGCGCGGTGATCATGCGGCCGAGCGGAGCGGCGCCCGGCCGCGGGGTGTACGTACCGGCGCTCATGCGCGCAGCTCCTTGCCGGTCAGTTCCAGGAAGACGTCCTCCAGGGTGTGCCGTTCCACGGAGATGCCGGAGGGCATCACTCCGTGCTGGGCGCACCAGGAGGTGACGGTGGCCAGCAGCTCCGGGCCGACGTCGCCGCTGATGCGGTACGTGCCGGGGGTGAGCTCGGCGGTCTTGGTGCCGTCGGGCAGCGCCTTCTGGAGCGAGCCGAGGTCGAGGCCGGGGCGGCCGGTGAAGCGCAGGGTGTTCTCGGCGCCGCCGCGGCAGAGAGCCTCGGGGCTGCCCTGGGCGATGACCTTGCCCGCGTCGATGACCGCGACGTCGTCGGCCAGCTCCTCGGCCTCGTCCATGAAGTGCGTGGTGAGCACGGTGGACACCCCGTCGGAGCGCAGTTCGCGCACCAGCTCCCAGGTGGAGCGGCGGGCCTGCGGGTCGAGCCCGGCGGTCGGCTCGTCGAGGAAGACCAGCTCGGGGCGGCCGACGACGGCCATCGCCAGGGCGAGCCGTTGTTGCTGGCCGCCGGAGAGTCGCCGGTAGGTGGTGCGTCCGCAGCTGCCGAGGCCGAGGCGCTCGATCAGGGCGTCGACGTCGAGCGGGTGCGCGTGCAGCTTCGCCATGTGGCGGAGCATCTCGTCGGCGCGCGCCCCGGAGTAGACGCCGCCCGACTGGAGCATCACGCCGATCCGGGGGCGCAGCCGCGCGGCGTCGGCGACCGGGTCGAGGCCGAGGACGCGTACCGTCCCGGCGTCGGGGCGGCGGTAGCCCTCGCAGGTTTCGATGGTGGTGGTCTTGCCCGCGCCGTTGGGGCCGAGGACGGCGGTGACGGCGCCGGTGCGTACGCACAGGTCGAGGCCGTCCACCGCGGTCTTGGAGCCGTAGCGCTTCACCAGGCCGCGGAGCTCCACGACGGACTCGCTCTTCATGGCCGGTAAGTCTAAGCGCTGTCCCCCGGGCCCCCGAGGGCGAGCCGGGCCCCGCGCGAGAGGGCCCGGCGGCCCCGCGGACAGGCGGAAGCGGACCGCGGTCCGGGGCCTGATTAGGTAACCCTAAGTGATGAATGGCACCAGAGATCGTTCCGGACCGTGGTTGTCAGGGCCGGATGATTTACGCAACAATGGCGTTGTGAAATACGTCGGCGAGGCTCCGCGGGAGGAACCCGCGACCGGTGAGCGCCCCACGCGCAACCGGGTCGCGCGCTCCATCCTGGACCACGGCCCGTCCACCGTCGCCGAGCTGGCCGAGCGCCTCGGTCTCACCCAGGCCGCGGTGCGCCGCCATCTCGACGCCCTGGCGTCCGACCGTGTCGTCGAGGCCCGTGAACAGCGGGTCTACGGGGCGCGGACCCGTGGCCGCCCGGCCAAGGTGTTCGCCCTCACCGACTGCGGCCGGGACGCCTTCGACCAGTCCTACGACACGCTCGCGGCGGACGCCCTGCGCTGGATCGCCGAGACCTCCGGCGAGGAGGCGGTCAGCGCTTTCGCCCGCGCGAGGATCGCCGCCCAGGCCGAGGCGTACCGCGCGGCGCTCGAGGCCGCGGGCCCCGAGGCCCGCACCGAGGCGTTGGCCAAGGCCCTGTCCGCCGACGGGTACGCTGCTACGGCGCGTGACGCGCCTGGTCCGCAACAGGGCGAGCAGCTGTGCCAGCACCACTGCCCGGTCGCGCATGTCGCCGAGCAGTACCCGCAGTTGTGCGAGGCGGAGACGGAGTTCTTCTCCAGTCTCCTCGGAACCCATGTGCAGCGTCTGGCCACCATCGCCCACGGCGACGGTGTGTGTACGACGTACATCCCGCGCAGCGGCCACCCCGCACCGAAGACAACCCATTCAGCATCTGCACGCAAGGCCGGGAGGAACCCCGCATGACGCTCCCCACGGAGACTGCCCACCCCGAACTCGAGGGTCTGGGTACGTACGAATTCGGCTGGGCCGACTCCGACGCCGCAGGCGCCGCCGCCAAGCGCGGGCTCTCCGAGGAGGTCGTCCGCGACATCTCGGCGAAGAAGAACGAGCCCGAGTGGATGCTGAAGCTGCGCCTCAAGGGTCTCAAGCTGTTCGACAAGAAGCCCATGCCGAACTGGGGCTCCGACCTCTCGGGCATCGACTTCGACAACATCAAGTACTTCGTGCGTTCCACGGAGAAGCAGGCGGAGTCCTGGGAGGACCTGCCCGAGGACATCAAGAACACCTACGACAAGCTGGGCATCCCGGAGGCGGAGAAGCAGCGCCTGGTCGCCGGTGTCGCCGCGCAGTACGAGTCGGAGGTCGTCTACCACCAGATCCGTGAGGACCTGGAGGAGCAGGGCGTCATCTTCCTCGACACCGACACCGCGCTGAAGGAGCACCCGGAGCTCTTCAAGGAGTACTTCGGCACCGTCATCCCGGTCGGTGACAACAAGTTCGCCTCGCTGAACTCGGCCGTGTGGTCCGGCGGCTCGTTCATCTACGTGCCCAAGGGCGTCCACGTCGACATCCCGCTGCAGGCCTACTTCCGTATCAACACGGAGAACATGGGCCAGTTCGAGCGGACGCTGATCATCGTCGACGAGGACGCCTACGTCCACTACGTCGAGGGCTGCACCGCCCCGATCTACTCCTCCGACTCGCTGCACTCCGCGGTCGTCGAGATCATCGTGAAGAAGGGCGGCCGCTGCCGCTACACGACGATCCAGAACTGGTCGAACAACGTCTACAACCTGGTCACCAAGCGTGCCGTGGCCTACGAGGGCGCGACCATGGAGTGGGTCGACGGCAACATCGGCTCCAAGGTCACCATGAAGTACCCGGCCGTCTACCTGATGGGCGAGCACGCCAAGGGCGAGACCCTGTCGATCGCCTTCGCGGGTGAGGGCCAGCACCAGGACGCCGGCGCCAAGATGGTCCACATGGCGCCGAACACCTCCTCCAACATCGTCTCCAAGTCGGTGGCGCGGGGCGGTGGCCGTACGTCCTACCGCGGTCTGATCGAGATCGGCGAGGGCGCCCCGGGCGCCAAGTCGAACGTGCTCTGCGACGCGCTGCTGGTCGACACCATCTCGCGCTCCGACACCTACCCGTACGTCGACGTCCGTGAGGACGACGTGTCCATGGGGCACGAGGCCACCGTCTCCAAGGTCTCCGAGGACCAGCTCTTCTACCTGATGAGCCGCGGTCTGACCGAGTTCGAGGCGATGGCGATGATCGTGCGCGGCTTCGTCGAGCCGATCGCCAAGGAGCTGCCGATGGAGTACGCCCTCGAACTCAACCGGCTGATCGAGCTGCAGATGGAGGGTTCGGTCGGCTGACAGGCCCCGACCACGAACCCCCGCCTTTTGACAGAGAAAGCGAGCACTACGACAGCCATGGCTGAGGCTCAGAACTCCCCCACTCTCGGCTCCGTTCGAGCGGGGGGATCCCCTTCGACGGGTTCCACTACCGCCGGTTCCATCGCGGTGGCCGCCGAGTCGACCGTCGCCACGCGCATGAGCGCGCCCCCGTCCTTCGACGTCGCGGACTTCCCGGTCCCGCACGGCCGCGAGGAGGAGTGGCGGTTCACGCCCCTGGCGCGGCTGCGCGGACTGCACGACGGCACGGCCACCGCCACCGACGGCGCCGTGAAGGTGGCGATCGAGGCCCCCGAGGGCGTCACGGTCGAGACCGTCGGCCGCGACGACGCCCGGCTCGGCAGGGCCGGTACGCCGGTCGACCGGGTCGCCGCCCAGGCGTACTCCTCCTTCGCGCAGGCGTCCGTCGTCACGGTCCCCAAGGAGGCCGTGCTCACTGAGCCGATCCGGATCGCGGTCCACGGCGAGGGAGGCACCGCCTTCGGCCACCAGGTCGTCGAGCTCGGGGCCTTCGCCGAGGCCGTCGTGGTCATCGACCACACCGGTGACGCGGTGCTCGCCGCCAACGTCGACTACGTCCTCGGCGACGGTGCCAAGCTGACCGTGGTCTCCGTCCAGGACTGGGACGAGAACGCGGTCCACGTCGGCCAGCACAACGCGCTGGTCGGCCGGGACGCCTCGTTCAAGTCGATCGTCGTCACCTTCGGCGGAGACCTCGTCCGGCTGCACCCCCGGGTCGCCTACGCCGGTACCGGAGGCAGCGCCGAGCTCTTCGGCCTGTACTTCACCGACAAGGGCCAGCACCAGGAGCACCGCCTCCTGGTCGACCACAACACCCCGCACTGCTCGTCCAACGCCGCCTACAAGGGCGCGCTCCAGGGCGACGACGCGCACGCCGTGTGGATCGGTGACGTCCTCATCCAGGCCGCGGCCGAGGGCACCGACACCTACGAGATGAACCGCAACCTCGTCCTCACCGACGGCGCCCGGGTCGACTCCGTGCCGAACCTGGAGATCGAGACCGGTGAGATCGTCGGCGCCGGTCACGCCTCCGCGACCGGCCGTTTCGACGACGAGCAGCTCTTCTACCTGATGGCCCGCGGCATCCCGGCCGAGGAGGCCCGCCGCCTCGTGGTGCGCGGCTTCTTCGCCGAGCTCGTCCAGCAGATCGGACTGCCGGACGTCGAGGCGCGGCTGCTCGACAAGATCGAGGCCGAGCTGAGGGCGTCCGTCTGATGGCCTTCGTCAAAGCCTGCGCGCTGAGTGAGCTGGAGGACGACACCCCGAAGCGGGTGGAGCTCGATGGTGTCCCGGTGTCCGTCGTCCGTACCGAGGGCGAGGTGTTCGCGATCAACGACATCTGCTCGCACGCGAACGTCTCCCTGTCCGAGGGAGAGGTCGAGGACTGCATGATCGAGTGCTGGCTGCACGGCTCCAGCTTCGACCTGCGCACCGGCAAGCCGTCCGGCCTTCCCGCGACGCGCCCCGTCCCCGTATACCCCGTCAAGATCGAAGGGGACGATGTGCTCGTCTCCGTCACCCAGGAGTCCTGAGTCACCCATGGCAACGCTTGAAATCCGCGACCTGCACGTCTCCGTCGAGGCCGACAACGCCACGAAGGAGATCCTCAAGGGCGTCGACCTGACCGTGAAGCAGGGCGAGACCCACGCCATCATGGGCCCCAACGGGTCCGGCAAGTCCACCCTCGCGTACTCCCTCGCAGGTCACCCCAAGTACACGATCACCAGCGGCTCGGTGACCCTGGACGGCGAGGACGTCCTGGAGATGAGCGTCGACGAGCGCGCCCGCGCCGGTGTGTTCCTCGCGATGCAGTACCCGGTCGAGATCCCCGGTGTCTCGGTCTCCAACTTCCTCCGCACCTCCGCCACCGCCGTCCGCGGCGAGGCGCCCAAGCTGCGCACCTGGGTGAAGGAGGTCAAGGAGACGATGGCCCGCCTCCAGATGGACCCGGCGTTCGCCGAGCGCAACGTCAACGAGGGCTTCTCCGGCGGTGAGAAGAAGCGCCACGAGATCCTCCAGCTGGAGCTCCTCAAGCCGAAGATCGCGATCCTCGACGAGACCGACTCCGGCCTGGACGTCGACGCCCTGCGCATCGTCTCCGAGGGCGTCAACCGGGTCCGCGAGTCCGGCGAGGTCGGCACGCTGCTGATCACGCACTACACGCGGATCCTCCGCTACATCAAGCCCGACTTCGTGCACGTCTTCGCCAACGGCCGTATCGCCGAGTCCGGCGGTGCCGAACTCGCCGACAAGCTGGAGAACGAGGGCTACGAGGCTTACGTGAAGGGTGGCGCGTCCGCGTGACACAGCTGCCGGGCCTCCTCGACACCGAGGCGATCCGCAAGGACTTCCCCCTGCTGGATCGAACGGTCCACGACGGGAAGAAGGTCGTCTACCTGGACAGCGCGGCGACCTCGCAGAAGCCGCGCCAGGTGCTCGACGCCCTCAACGAGTACTACGAGCGGCACAACGCCAACGTGCACCGCGGCGTGTACACCATCGCGGAGGAGGCCACGGCGCTGTACGAGGGCGCCCGTGACAAGGTCGCCGCGTTCATCAACGCGCCCAGCCGCGACGAGGTGATCTTCACCAAGAACGCCTCCGAGTCGCTCAACCTCGTGGCCAACATGCTCGGCTGGGCCGACGAGCCCTACCGGGTGGACCACGAGACCGAGATCGTCACCACGGAGATGGAGCACCACTCCAACATCGTGCCCTGGCAGCTGCTCTCGCAGCGCACCGGCGCGAAGCTGAAGTGGTTCGGCATCACCGACGACGGCCGCCTCGACCTGTCCAACATCGAGGAGATCATCACGGAGAAGACGAAGATCGTCTCCTTCACGCTGGTCTCCAACATCATGGGCACGATCAACCCGGTCGAGCAGATCGTCCGCCGGGCCCAGCAGGTCGGCGCCCTGGTCTGCATCGACGCCTCGCAGGCCGCCCCGCACATGGTGCTCGACGTGCAGGCCCTGCAGGCCGACTTCGTGGCCTTCACCGGTCACAAGATGGTCGGTCCGACCGGCATCGGCGTGCTCTGGGGGCGGCAGGAGCTCCTGGAGGACCTGCCGCCGTTCCTCGGCGGCGGCGAGATGATCGAGACCGTGTCGATGCACTCGTCGACGTACGCCCCCGCGCCGCACAAGTTCGAGGCCGGCACGCCCCCGATCGCCCAGGCCGTCGGCCTCGGCGCGGCCGTGGACTACCTCTCGGCGATCGGCATGGACAAGATCGCCCGGCACGAGCACGTGCTCACCGAGTACGCGGTGAAACGGCTGCTGGAGGTCCCCGACCTGCGGATCATCGGCCCGTCGACGGCCGAGGACCGGGGCGCCACGATCTCGTTCACGCTCGGTGACATCCACCCGCACGACGTCGGCCAGGTTCTTGACGAGCAGGGCATCGCCGTCCGGGTCGGACATCACTGCGCACGGCCGGTCTGCCTGCGGTACGGAATTCCTGCGACGACGCGAGCGTCGTTCTATCTGTACTCCACGCCTGCCGAGGTCGACGCCCTGGTGGACGGCCTGGAACACGTACGGAACTTTTTCGGATAATGGACGAGCGGCTGAGGGTTGACTGGTGAAGCTTGACTCCATGTACCAGGAAGTGATCCTGGACCACTACAAGCACCCCCACGGGCGCGGCCTGCGGGACGGCGACGCCGAGGTGCACCACGTCAACCCGACGTGCGGCGACGAGATCACGCTCCGGGTGAAGTACGACGGCGAGACCATCGCCGATGTGTCGTACGAGGGTCAGGGCTGCTCCATCAGCCAGGCCAGCGCCTCCGTGCTCAACGACCTGCTGGTCGGCAAGGAGCTGGGCCAGGCGCAGAAGATCCAGGAGACCTTCCTGGAGCTGATGCAGTCGAAGGGCCAGCTGGAGCCGGACGACGCGATGGAAGAGGTGCTGGAGGACGCGGTCGCGTTCGCCGGTGTCTCCAAGTACCCGGCCCGGGTGAAATGCGCGCTGCTGAGCTGGATGGCGTGGAAGGACGCGACGGCCAAAGCGCTGTCCGAAGGGAAGACGGCATGAGCGAGAACACGGTGACGACCGACGAGACCCCGACGATCAAGCCGGCCTCCGAAGAGGAGGTCCGTGAGGCCCTGTACGACGTTGTCGACCCCGAGCTGGGCATCGACGTCGTCAACCTGGGCCTGATCTACGGCATCCACGTCGACGACGCCAACATCGCCACCCTCGACATGACGCTGACGTCCGCGGCCTGCCCGCTGACCGACGTCATCGAGGATCAGGCGAAGTCCGCGACCGACGGCATCGTCAACGAACTGCGGATCAACTGGGTCTGGATGCCGCCGTGGGGTCCGGACAAGATCACGGACGACGGCCGCGAGCAGCTGCGCGCCCTGGGCTTCAACGTCTGATCCCGTACGCGGTCTGATCCCGTACGCGCGAGCCGCGCGCTGCGGCGAAACGGCCTCCGGCTCCGTGCCGGGGGCCGTTCTTCGTCCCCGCGCCGCCTGCCGTACCCAGGATGTGTGTCCGTCGTTGGCACGGGTAGCGGAACGTAACCGCGACACCACGCTGACGAGAGGCATGCTGTGCTGCATCAGATCTCGCTTCCCGGCCGCAGGACGGCCACCGCTGCGGGCGGAGTGCTCCTGCTGGCCGCGCTCGGTCTCAACGCCCCCGCGCATGCCGCGAGTTACGGCACGCCGACGATCGGGCTCTCGGTCTCCTACCTCTCCGGCGCCGTCGGCGCGAGCGGCGATCCGGTGGTCACCGTCACCGTCGCCCAGAGCGGGGCGGACGCGAGCGCGCTCGGCGTGGCGGCATCCGCCAGCTCCAGGCCGTCCGTCGCCGGGACCGGTGACGTGACCGTGACGGGCACCGGCGCGACCCGGACCCTCGCGGTCGCCGCACGCGGCCGCGGCTACACCGACCTCACGGTCAAGGTCACCGGACTCGACGGCAAGACCGCCACCAAGACCCTGCGCTACGCCGCGTCCGCCGCCGTGCGCAACGCCGCCGACACCCGCTACCTCACCGGCTCCGCCGACTCCTCGGCCGCCGTCGACGTGGGGGGCGGATACGTGGTCGTGGCCGACGACGAGTCCAACACGCTGCGCCTGTACAGCCGTTCCGCCTCGGGTGGACCGGTGCGCAGCTGGGACGTCGGCTCGGCGCTCGGACTGTCGAAGGAGATCGACATCGAGGCGGCGGCCCGGGTCGGTGACACGGTCTACTGGACCGGTTCGCTCGGCAACAACAAGGACGGTGTCTACAAGTCCCCCCGCAACACCGTCTTCACCACCACGGTGACCGGCTCGGGTGCCGGTACCCAGCTGACGGTCGGCGGCTCCTACAAGAAGCTCCGTGACGACCTGGTCGCCTGGGACAAGGCGAACGGCAACCGGCTCGGCTTCGCCGCGGGCACGGCGGAGGGCCAGGCTCCCAAGCAGATCGACGGGTTCAACGTCGAGGGCCTGGAATTCGCCCCCGGCTCCACGACCACCGCGTACCTCGGCTTCCGGGCGCCGCTGGTGCCGCCGGAGCAGGGCGGCAAGGCCCTGATCGTGCCCGTCACCAACTTCGACAAGGTGGCGGGCAGCGGAGCGAAGGCGGTCATGGGCGTGCCGGTCGAGCTGGACCTCGGCGGGCTCAGCATCCGGGACATCCGCAAGAACGCAGCCGACCAGTACCTGATCGTGGCCGGTTCCTGGGCGGCCGACGACAACTCCGCCCCGTACGCCCTCTACACCTGGGACGGCGTCCCCGCTCACGCGCCGGTCAAGCGGGCCGATCTGCCGACCGCGGACCCGGGCGGCTGGGAGGCCGTCGTGGACGTCCCGGACCTGACGGCGCCGGGGGCCAGGGCGCAGCTGATCACGGACTCCGGATCGGCCGATCTGTACGGGGACGGCACGGAGGCGAAGGACCTCGGCCAGGCCGCATGGAAGAAGTCGCGGGCCGTCTGGTTCACGGTCGGCGGCTGACGGACCGTACGCCCTCGCCGGTCCGGGGTGCGAACGGCCGTGCCCGCCAGGCAGACTGGCGGGCATGGCCGTCTCCCTTTGCAGCATTGTCATCGATGCCCACGACCCGCCCGCACTCGCCCGCTTCTGGTGCGCGGTGCTCGACTGGACGGTGGTGTACGAGGCGGAGGACGAACTCGTCATCGGTGCCGACGAGTCCGCCCTGCCCGTGATCACCTTCGTTCCCGCAGCCGGGGAGAAGACGGCCAAGAACCGGCTGCACATCGACCTCGACCCCGACGACAGGGACACCGAGGTCGCGCGCGCCATCGGTCTCGGGGCCCGCCGGGCCGACGTCGGTCAACGGCCGGACGCCAGCTGGGTGGTGCTGACGGACCCCGAGGGGAACGAGTTCTGCGTGCTGTCGTCGAACAAGTAGCTCATCGGCCGGGCAGTCCGCCGACCGCCCGGCTCATCGGCCGGCCACGGGCCCGTCCTACCGCGGGCCGTGGTAGGTGG
The DNA here is from genome assembly GCF_042883525.1 of Streptomyces sp. NPDC058195. Classification (NCBI taxonomy): domain Bacteria; kingdom Bacillati; phylum Actinomycetota; class Actinomycetes; order Kitasatosporales; family Streptomycetaceae; genus Streptomyces; species Streptomyces sp. NPDC058195. The sequence goes on along the minus strand of NZ_JBHVVM010000010.1, from coordinate 109,953 downwards.
GCCCGTACGGCGCGCCGTACTGCGCCGGTACGCCCGCCGCCTCGGCGAGGGCCGGGCCCAGGTTCTCCGCGCGCATGCGCCGGTCCACGTAGATCAGGCCGGTCACCAGCGGCGGGAAGACCGCGGTGATGAACTGGCTGACCAGCCCGCCCAGGGCCATGATCACCGCGTAGCCGCTCATGGCGAAGAGGACCGAGGTGGCGTTGGGGTCCTCGCTCAGCGTCGTCCCGCCGATGACACCGGAGAACATGCCGAGGAACGAGAACGGCATCTGGATGATGTAGCTCGCGGCGAAGGCCAGCAGTCCGCCCAGCACGCTGATCCCGAAGACCCGCCACCATTCGCCGCGCACCAGCCGGGCCGAGCGGCGCATCGAGGCCACCGCGGACTGCCCCTCGAACACCGCGGCCGAGGGCGCCAGGGAGAACTTCACCCAGAGCCAGATCGCCAGCGGGGCCGAAGCGAAGGCGCCCAGGAAGCCGAGCACGGCCAGCGGGGTGGCACCGGAGTCGGGCGACATGGTGATCGCACCGATGATGAGCGCGATGGCCCCGACCGCCATGAGCAGCATCGGGACCATCGCGATCAGATAGGTGAGGATCACCGTCGCGATCACCGTCGGGACGCGGGACCAGGCCCGGCGCCAGACGGCGGAGAAGGAGGCCGGCCTGCCCAGTACGGCCTCCTGGAGCACCGTGGGAACGGCCGCGTACATCATGGCCGTCGAGATCACGTAGGCGATCATCCCGATCAGCCAGACGACACCGAAGCCGATCATGACCGGAATCACGTCGGAGGGGCGCGGGTCCTCCTCGGCGTTGAGCGCGAAGAGGGTGTGCAGATGGCCGCTGACCACGGAGTACGTGATCACGACCGTGACGGCCAGGACCGCCAGCGCCCCGCCGTACACGGCCGCGCCCACACCGAACAGCTGCTTCCAGTAGCGCCCCAGCGTGCCGAAGGCGCCGCCGAATATGTCGCCGAGCTTCAGAGGCGTCAGCGGTATCACCCCGGGCTTCGGCGGCGGTGCCCACGCTCCCCATCCCGGCGGCCCCGGGGGTCCTCCGTACGGTGCTCCGCCCCACCCTGCGTCCTGCGCCACTGTCGCTCCGCCGTCTCTCGTCGTACTGGTGTGCTGTCGGTCGGGACACCGTAACGTTTCGGCCGCCCGGAAGCTCCCGGCTTCTCCGCACCCCCGACGATACGTACACTCGTACACATGGGTTACGGACTGCTGGCCGCGGCCATCGCGGCGGAGGTGGCCGGCACGACGGCCATGAAGTACAGCGAGGGCTTCACCCGGCTCTGGCCCTCGCTGATCACCGTCGCGGGCTACCTCCTGGCCTTCGGGCTGCTCGCCCAGACGCTGAAGTCGCTCTCGATGGGCACCGCCTACGCGATCTGGGCGGGGATCGGCACCGCCGCCATCGCCGCCATCGGCATCCTCTTCATGGGTGAGTCCGGCGGCGCGGTCAAGCTGGCGGGCATAGCGCTGATCATCGCCGGAGTGGTGGTGCTGAATCTGGGCGGAGCCCACTGATGGCACGCCGCTACGACCCCGGCCGGCGCGACCGGATCATCGACGCCGCGATCCGGGTGGTCGGCACCCGCGGCATCGCGGAGCTGAGCCACCGCTCCGTCGCGGCCGAGGCCGATGTGCCGCTCGGCTCCACGACGTATCACTTCGCCTCGCTGGACGAGCTGCTGACCGCGGCACTGTGCCGGTCGAACGAGAACTTCGCCGGGGTCATACGGGACAGCGAGGCGCTGGCCGACCCGGACCGCGCCCTGGCGGCCGAACTGGCCCGGCTGCTCGGCTGGTACCTCTCCGGCGGGCACGGACGGGCCGAGCTGGAGTACGAGCTGTATCTCGCCGCGCTCCGCAGGCCCGCGCTGCGGCCGGTCGCCGCCGAGTGGACCGACGACGTCGCCGCGCTGCTCTCCCGCCGGACCGATCCGGCCACGGCCCGCGCGCTGATCGCGCTCATGGACGGGATCTGCCTCCAGGTGCTGCTCACCGGCGGCACGTACGACGAGGCGTACGCGCGGGAGATGCTGGGCCGGATCACCGGCTGAGACACGCTTTCCTGGTGCCCTGGTGCCCTGGTGCCCTGGTGCCCTGGTGCCCTGGTGCGCCTCAGCCGCCGGGCCGGGTGAGGGCACGGGCCGCCGCCAGCGCCGCCCGGACACTCTCCTCGATGTCCGTCACCGGGTACAGCGCCTCGCGTACCGTCCGGTCGCGGTCCACCACCAGCGTCAGCCGCTTCAGCCGGCTGACGCCCCCGGCGCGGAAGGTCGGCAGCCGCAGGGCCGCCGTCAGCTCCAGCTCCGCGTCGGACAGCAGCGGGAACCGCAGCCGCTCCGCCCGGCTGAAGTCCCGCTGCTCGTCCGGGCGCTGGGTGGAGACCCCGTGCACCGTCGCGCCCGCCGCCGTGAACTCGGCCAGCTGGTCGCGGTAGGTGCAGGATTCGAGCGTGCAGCCCCGCGCGCCCGGGATCCCGGCCCAGCCCGGCGGATAGGCGTCCTGGCGGGCGTAGGCGCCCGGGAAGAAGTACAGAACGGTGCCCGGGGTGTCGGCGACCGGGTCGCGCGGAGCTCCGTCGTGGTCCGTCAGGCGCAGCTCTGGCAGGCGCGTGCCCACCAGGGCGTGCACGCGGGCCGCCTCCTTCGAACTCTCCGCGGCCGTCGCCATCGTGTCCCCTTCCCCGAGCAGCCAGGTGTCGCCCCAGTCCTGGAGCGCGATCAGTACGGGCAGCAGGGCGCGTCCCCGCCGGGTGAGCCGGTACTCGTACCGGGGCGGACGGTCCTGGTACGGCTCCCGGGAGAGCACCCCCGCGTCCACCAGCAGGCGCAGCCGCTCGGTCAGCACCTTGCGGGACATGCCTAGTTCCGCCTGGAGCGCGTCGAAGCGGTGCACCCCGCGCGCCGTGTCCCGGACGATCAGCAGGGTCCACCAGTCGCCCACCACGTCGAGCGCCTGGGCGATCGCGCAGTCGGCACCGGCCAGGCTGGTGCGCTGGGGCATGGGTTCCTCCGTCGCTCTCCCGCGTCAGGCTTCTGCTGTCTGCTGTCTGCTGTCTGCTGTCTGCTGTCTGCTGTCTGCTGTCCGCTGTCCGCTGTCCGCTGTCCGCTTCTCGCTCTGAGCCTTCCGCCTTCTGCCTTCTGCCTTCTGCCTGTGCCGGAGTGACCGGCAGGGACGCATGATAGCCCGGTGGGTTCCCAGAAGGAACTCACCGGGGTGGCGTCCTGCCCTGCCCGCGCCACGACCGCCTGGCGGGACCGGTTGGCTCCCGTGGCGTCCGGCCGGTTAGGTTTCGTGTCATGACCGACACGACTCCTGCTCGCACCACCGGCGCCGTCGCCGCCGGCCTCGCCACCATCGCCGGCGACGGTACCGTTCTCGACACCTGGTTCCCCGCCCCCGTGCTCACCGCCGAGCCCGGCCCGGCCGGAACCGAGCGGCTCACCCCCGCCCAGGCGGTCGACCTGCTGGGCCAGGGCGCCGCCAAGGCCGTCGGCGTGGACGCCCGCCGCGGGGTCGAGGTCGTCGCCGTCCGTACGGTCATCGGCTCGCTCGACGACAAGCCGCTCGACGCGCACGACGCGTACCTGCGCCTGCACCTGCTGTCGCACCGCCTCGTCCAGCCGCACGGCCAGAACCTGGACGGCCTCTTCGGCCTGCTCGCCAACGTCGCCTGGACCTCGCTCGGCCCGGTCGCCGTGGACGACCTGGAGACGGTCCGGCTGAACGCCCGCGCCGAGGGCCTGCACCTCCAGGTCACCTCGGTCGACAAGTTCCCCCGGATGACGGACTACGTGGCCCCCAAGGGCGTCCGGATCGCCGATGCCGACCGGGTCAGGCTCGGTGCCCACCTCGCCGCCGGTACGACCGTCATGCACGAGGGCTTCGTCAACTTCAACGCGGGCACCCTCGGCACCTCGATGGTGGAGGGCCGCATCTCCGCGGGCGTCGTCGTCGGCAACGGCTCCGACATCGGCGGCGGCGCCTCCACCATGGGCACCCTCTCCGGCGGCGGCAAGGAGCGCATCGTGATCGGCGAGCGCTGCCTGATCGGCGCCGAGGCCGGGGTCGGGATCGCGCTCGGCGACGAGTGCGTCGTCGAGGCCGGGCTCTACGTCACCGCCGGTACGCGCGTCACGCTGCCGGACGGACAGATCGTCAAGGCCCGTGAGCTCTCCGGCGCCTCGAACATCCTCTTCCGTCGCAACTCGGTCTCCGGCGCCGTCGAGGCCCGCCCGAACAACGCGGTCTGGGGCGGCCTCAACGACGTCCTGCACAGTCACAACTGATCCAGGGCGCTGAGCAGTTCCGCGTACACCTCCCGCAGCCCGTCGGCCGCCCCGCGCCCGGCGGGCTGCAGCGGTTCGCGGACCGAACCGGCGCCGAGCAGCGCCTTCGCGGTCACCGCGCCGGGCAGTCCGGCGCCCATCATGGCCCTGGTGAGCGGGGCGGTCAGCAGGTTGAGCCGGGTGGCCCCGGCGGTGTCACCGGCGTCGAAGGCGTCCAGGACGGCCCGCAGCGGGCCGGGCGCCACATTGGCGACCGTGCTGACGTAGCCCGCCGCGCCGACCGCGTACAGAGGCAGGTTCAGCTCCTCGCAGCCCGAGTAGTACGCCAGTGAGGTCGCCCCGATCACCCTCGTGGAGCCCATCAGGTCGTACGCGCAGTCCTTCACGGCCACGACGCGAGGATGCCCGGCGAGCCGCAGCAGGGTCTCCGGCTCGACGCGGGTACCGGTGCGGCCGGGGATGTCGTACAGCATCAGCGGGAGGCCGGTCGCGTCGGCGACACGCCGGAAGTGCGCCTCGACGGCGGCCTGCGGCGGGCGGCTGTAGTACGGCGTCACCACCAGCAGGCCGTCCGCACCCGCCCGTTCGGCCTGCCGGGCGAGTTCCACGGTGTGCCGGGTGTCCGCGCTGCCGACCCCGGCGACGATCGGCACCCGTCCGCCGACCGCCTCCCGGACGGCCCGCAGCAGCGCGGTCTTCTCGGCGTCGCTCGTGGTCGGGGACTCGCCGGTGGTGCCGTTCAGCACCAGACCGTCGCAGCCGTCCGCGACCAGGGCGGCGGCGTGCCGCCCGGCGGCGTCCGGGTCCAGCTCACCGGCGGCGGTGAAGGGCGTGATCATGGCGCAGAGCGCGCGGCCGAACGGGGGAAGGGGTGCGGTCATCCCCGAAGTCTCGGCCGGACCAACCGTGAAGGTCCACTTAGATCTGCTTCGGGTGACCGGCAAGGAACGCTCAACAGTGGACGGGGGAGACACCCTCGCTCTGGCATGATCGAACGTCCATGCGGCAGGCGGGTCGAGCGGGGGCGTAAGCATGCGGGGACGGGCGGACGCGGGACACGGAACGGGACACGGGAGACGCGATCCGGTGGCGGCCGTGCTGCTGGCCGGGGCACTGGGGCTCACGCTCTCCGGCTGCGCGGGCTTCCTCGTACCGGCGGGCGAGGGCGAGCCGCGGCCCGCGTCCGGCGGACCGTACGCGGTGCACGCCGACGAGCTGCCGACGCCGCTGCCCAGTGCCTCCGCCGTGCCTCCGTCCACCGCACGGCCGACCACCCCCGTGCCCACGCCCACCGGCCGGGCCGGATGCCCGTCCTCCGGCGTGGTCGTCGACATGGGCGAGGTGCAGCCGGCCCTCGGCCACCGGGCCGTCGGGCTCACCCTCACCAACTGCGGCGACAAGCCGTACCCGGTGGACGGCTACCCCTCCGTCCGTGCCCTGGACGAGGCGGGCGACCCGCTCCCGGTCAAGGTCAACCCCGGCTCCTCCTACATGGGCACCGACCGGGGCCCGCAGCAGGTCGTGCTGAAGCCCGGCCGGTCGATGCACGCACTGCTGGCCTGGGTCTCCACCCCGACCGGCGGCGACCTCATCGAGGGCGACGCCCTGGAGATCGCCCCGGCCCCCGGCCTGGAGCCGCGTGTCTTCCCGCTCGAAGGCAGCGACGTACGCCTGCTCGACGAGCTCAACATGACGGCCTGGCGGACCACGCGCTAGGACGGCCGGGAGCGGATCAGCGGCGGGCCATGTAGAGGGTGAAGGCCTTGTGGAGCACCTTGTTGATCGGAAGGTCCCACTCGCCGATGTACTCGGCGGCCCGCCCGCCCGTGCCGACCTTGAAACGCAGCAGGCCCAGCAGGTGGTTGCTCTCGTCCAGGGTGTCGGTGATGCCGCGCAGGTCGTAGACGGCCGCGCCCCGCTCGTGCGCGTCGCACATCATCCGCCACTGGACGGCGTTGCTCGGCTGGACCTCGCGCTTGTGGCCGGTCGAGGCGCCGTAGGAGTACCAGACGTGGTCGCCGACCGTCAGCATCGTCGCCGCGGAGAGCGTCTGCCCCTCGTGCTCGGCGAGGTAGAGCCGCATCCGGTCGGGGTCCTCGGCGCGCAGCGCCGTCCACATGCGTTCGAAGTAGGCGAGCGGGCGCGGGATGAAGCGGTCGCGTCCGGCCGTCTCGCGGTACAGCTCGTAGAAGGCCGGAAGGTCCTCGAAGCCGCCCTCGACGACCTTGACGCCCGCCTTCTCCGCCTTCTTGACGTTGCGCCGCCACTGCTGGTTCAGGCCGCCGCGGACCTCCTCCAGCGTGCGCCCGGCGAACGGCACCTGGAAGACGTACCGGGGCTGCCCCGCGCTGAACCCGTCCTCGCTCTCCTCCTCGCCGCGCCGCCAGCCCAGCCGGACCAGCTCCGCCACGAGCCTGGCGGCCCGCGGGTCCTCCTCGTCCGCCGGCACGTCGCGCAGCCGCCCGGCGGACGGGTCGGCGATGGCGTCCTTGACGGTACGGGCGTCCCAGCGCCGCGCCACCACCGGCGGCCCCATGCGCACCGAGAACGCGCCCCGTGCCTTCAGATGCGCCACCATCGGACCGAGCCACTGCCCGGGCTCCGCGCCGAACCAGTCGATGACCGGGCCCTCCGGCAGATAGGCCAGATAGCGCTTCACCCGGGGGATCGGCCGGTACAGCACGAGCCCCGCGCCGACGATCCGTTCCCGGCCCGCACTGTCCCGGTCGAACCAGCCGATGCTCTCCGCCCGCCAGTCGGGCTTCACCTCACCCCACGACGGGACCTGCATGTGGCTCGCGGCGGGGCGGCTCGCGAGGAACGCCAGATGTTCCTCGCGGCTGATCGTCCTGAGAAGCGGTGCCATGCGGTACTCCGTTCGTCGTGCTTTCGGTGGACGCGGCGGGGCCGACCGGACGCGGCGCATTGACCTCAAGCGCGCTTGACGTACCAGGGTGGCCGGTGAGGGCGCACCACCCCGGTGCCCCGGTCAGGAGGACCCGCCATGAGCGTGCGTTTCGCATCCCGCCCCGATCTTGCCCGTAATGACGTCGGCCTCGTCAAGGTGAGCACCTGGGACACCGGCACCCCGGAGCGCATGCGGCACACCGTCGAGGCGATTCGCGGGGCGTGGTGCGGCCGGGACTGGCCGCATCCCGGACTTCTTTCGTACACCGTTCACACCGGGGAGGACGGGCGGACCCTGCTCCACTACAGCCAGTGGAGTGGTGAGCAGGCGTACCAGGAATTCTTCCGGGAGGGCAGGGACGAGCGCAACGCGGACATCGACGCCGCCGTACCGGGAATCCGGCGGCTCGGACTGCACACCCTGGAGCTCTACCGCTCGCTGCTGCCGCAGGAGGACGACGCGCGGGAGCCGGGCTGCGTGGTGATCGTCGACGTCGAGTTCGAGGGCGCCGACCCGGCGCGGCAACGGGACTGGGTGGACACCGTGTTCGAGGCGCTGGCGACCGACGGGGCGCGCGCCCCCGGCGGCATCTCGGGCCACTTCCACGTGAGCACCGACGGAAGGCGGGTGCTGAACTACGCCGAATGGGAGAGCGCTCGGGCCCATCTGGACGCACTGGCCGGGGAGGGCCCCGGGATCGGCTCGGACACACCGCAGTGGGAGCGGGTGCGGTCGTATCCGGGGGTGAGTGGCGGCGGCGTCCACCGCTACACGCCCGCGCTCAGCATCGTGCCGAGCGCGGGCGTCTAGGGTCTCTCGTTTGGATCATGCCGGGCTCGCGGGGGCCGGCACGCACATCTGCCGCGTTGTCGTCAGTCACCGACGCTCCGCGTCGGCTCCTTCCTCCGCCTTGCAGCTGCACGCACCAGCCCCCGCTCCCTGATCCAGCCTGATCCAAACGAAAGACCCTAGGGCGTGGGACTACGGGCGGAAGCGGACCACCTGCGGGTCGTGGTCGCTGTTCTGGTCGGCGAACTCGGCGTTGATGTGCACGCTGTCGTACGTGAAGTCGCCGATCGCCGGGCTGGTCAGGATCTGGTCGAGGACCTGGCTGTTGCCCTGGTAGACGTAGGTGTAACGCTCCGAGCGCGGCAGGGACTTGATCGCCGGGTACAGCACGCCGCCAGCGGTCAGCTCCTTGGCCGTGCCGGAGAACTCGAAGTCGTTGATGTCACCGACGACCAGGACCCTGGCGTTCTTCTGGGCGCTCAGCAGCTTCTTGACGAAGGTGTTGACCGCCCGGCCCTGGGCGTGCCGCTGGACCTCCGAGGAGCGGGCCGGCGGCTGGTGCTCCGCGTAGATGGCCTCGTCGCCGCCCTTGGACGCGAAGTGGTTGGCGACCACGAAGACCGTACGGCCGCGGAAGCTGAACTCGCCCACGAGCGGCTTGCGGCTGTTCTCCCAGGCGGCGTTCGCCAGGTCGATGCGGCCGGGGGAGAAGGTCAGCGCGGCGCGGCCACGCTCCCGCACGACCCCGGTGGCCGACGTCGCGTCGCCGCCGCTCCGGTCGGTGAACGAGACCCGCTCCGGGTTGAAGAGGAACACCTGGCGGATGTTGCCGCCGGGCTCGCCGCCGTCCTTCTTGTCCTCGGGGTCGACGGAGCGCCAGTCGTACGCCGGGCCGCCCGCGGCCCGGATGGCGTCGGTGAACTTCTTCACCGTCAGACCGGCGGAGACCGTGCCGTCGTCCTTCGCGCCGTTGTCGTCCTGGATCTCCTCCAGCGCCACGATGTCCGGCGAGGCGAGGTTGTCGACGACCGCGGCGGCGAGCGCGTCGAACTTCTCCTGCGGGTCGGACGGGTCGAGGTTCTCGACGTTGTACGTGGCCACCGCCAGCTCGCCGGAACGCTGCTTGCGGGTGACCTCCCGCCGCAGGCCCTTCGCGGTGACGGTGCCCATGGTGCGGGCGGTCAGCGTGTAGCCGCCGTACTGGTTGAAGTCGAGCGGACCCTCGGTCACCCCGGTGAGCACATCGCCCACGTCGGCCTTGGGGAAGGGCTGCTCGGCGAGCGGCACCAGCGACTGGATCTGGAGCCGCCCGGTGTTCTGCTGGTCGTACGAGCCGTAGACGGTGCCGCCGCGGCGGGCGTCGTTCTCGTGCGGTTTGACGGTCACCCACAGCTCGGCGTGCGTGTCGGTGGCACCGGCCACCCGCGAGGTGCCGACGCTGACGTTCATGCCTTCGACCGACTCGTAGTAGTCGAGGGCGTAACGGGACGGGCGCAGCGGCAGCGCGTTGACGGAGCCGCCGGCCGCCGGGTCGCCCTGCGGGGCGTACCGGGACGGGACCGAGCGCCCGGTGATCCGGACCGGCGCGGGCAGCGCGTTGCCGGAGGAGACCACGGTGACGGTGGGCTTGCTGAGCTGGGTCAGCGACTGGTTGCCGGAGGTGAGGCCGCCCGGGACGTACTCGGTGACCGTGCCGGAGACGGTGACCGCGTCACCGGCCGCGACGGTGGGCGCGGAGCCGGTGTAGACGAACACGCCCTCGCTGGTGGCAGGGTCGGTGTCGGGCCGGGTGTCCTGGAACCAGAAGCCCTTGGAGCCGTACGTCCGCACGCCGGTGACGACGCCCGGCACCTGGCTGACCTGCTGGCCGACGAGCGGCGATATCCGGGTGGAGCCCTGGATGTCGTGGATGCGGACCTGGCCGTCCGCGGCGGGGGTGTCGGAGGCGGACGCGGAGGTGGTCGCGGCGCCGGTGAGCAGACCGGCGGCGAGCGCGGCGGCGACGAGCGCGGAGACGGTGGTCGTTCTGGACGATGCGGCAGGCATCAAGGCTCCGGGGTATCGAGGAACGGCTGGGGATCTACGCGCGTCAATCTCTTGTGTGGGCCCGGCGGTTGTCAAGGTCTCCGGGATGGACTGCCCCTGTCCGTTTCATGAACCGGGCGGCATGGGACGAAATACGTCTACGCTGGGGCCCGCCCGATCCGGTACGCACCGTACGCCCCCGAGGAGAACCCCCTGATGTCCGCAGAGCCCCCCACCCTGCCGCCCGTACGGCTGCGCACCGAGGCCGAGCTGGCACGGGACGCGCTCGCCGCACCGCTGCTCGCCCGCGCCGTCCGGCTCGCCCGCTGGGCGGGGCCGGGGACCGGTGTGGGCGCGGGCGGCGAGCTCGTCGACGCGCAGTTGCCCGCGGCGGCCGAGCACCTCGGCCTGGCGGCCGACGAGAACGGTGCGGCGGAGGCGAGCGAGGCGTGGCGGCTCGCGGTCGACACGGGGCTCATCGACGTGGAGGACCCGCCGCAGGACGACGACCCGGACGCGGTGGGGAAGGCCGCCCCCGGGGAGAACCTGCCGCTGGTCACCGGCGGTTCGCCGCAGGACGTGCTGTCCATCTGGCTCGACGGCCTGGAGGCGGCCTTCGCCGATGCCACCGCGCCGGTCTTCGACGACCTGGCTGACCTGGTCGGGGAGGACGGTTCGGTCGACTTCGACGCGCTGGACTGGGATCCGGAGGCCGAGGCCGACTTCCTCGACGGGGTCCTCGCCAATCTCTACCTGCTCAGCGTCGGCGACGGCCACGGCGGTACGGACCCGGCCCCGGTGCCGCTGCCCGCGCTCGCCGCCTCGGTGATCGTCCCCGACGAGATGGGCGAACCGACCGACGACGTGCTGGAGCAGGTGTCCGAGGCGATGATGCGCCTGGACGACCAGTTCCGGGTCCTGGAGCCGATCGGCATCGTGGAGTACCGGCCGGTGGACGAGGCGCTGCTGGTCGAGGCGGGCGAGGAGGCCGGTGAGGAGGCCGGCCCGGCCGCGGACGACGAGGACGTCACCCGGTACGGGATGGTCCGGCTCACCCCCCTCGGCCTGTACGGGCTGCGCGCCAGGATGCTGGAGGCCGGGGTGGACGCCCCGGCGATCGGCGACCTCGCGGACAAGGGGGCCGACGCCCTGCTCGGAGGCGTCGCGTACTACCCGGAGGCGGCGGCCGCCAGCGAGGTCGGGCTGTGGCTCGCCCGGCGCGGCGGCACGGACGGCGCGGCGGCCGAGCTGCTGGCCGCGGCCCGCGGCACGGACTCGCAGGCACCGTTGCGCAGGCTCCACTGCCAGCAGGCGCTCGCCCTGGTCGGCGCGGAGGCGGAGCCCGCGGTCCGCGCGGTGCTGGACGACCCCGAGCTGGGCGGCCTGGCCCGGGTCTGGCTGGCGGAGCTCGGTGCGGAAGGGGTGCCCGCGCCGCCTGAGTCGATGATCTTCTGGCTGGCCGTCGACACCATCGCGGCCCAGCTGGCGGCGGACGGCGATCTCGGCGAACTCCAGGACCTGGTCGAGGGGCTGGCCGGCCGGCACAGCGGCTTCTTCGACGAGGCCTGGCGGGTGGACCACCCGGCGACCGCCGACGTGCTCGACGCGATGGGACGGCTGCACAGCGACAAGAAGAAGGCCAAGGAGGCCCGCAAGGCCGCGTTCAAGGCCCGCTCGCGCAAGACCTCCTGAGGGCCCCCTCGGACCGGTCGGCCTCCGGGCCGACGGTCCGGGTGGCGTGGGTGGCGTGGGCCGCACGGCCGGGTGAGGGTGGATTTCAGACATGTAATCCGGCCAAGTGCACAGGAAGGATGCCCCGGGGCGTCGCCCGCGGTTCAACTGGTGTTGGCGTGGGGGCGCGAAGGTGGGCGCGGCAACAACCCGCCCACGTCGTCCCAGGAGTTACGTGATGCCCTTCACGCGCAGGGAATTCACCAAGCAGTCCGCCCTCACCGGTGCCGGTATCGCACTGACCGGCACCGTCGCGGCGCTGGCCACCGCGCCGGGCGCGCTGGCCGCGGGCGAGCCGAAGCACGGCCAGAACGGCCAGGGCGAGCACCACGACGGCCACGACCACGGTCATGGCCACGGCCGTGAGCCCGGCTATGGTCCGCTGCTTTCCGACCCCAAGGGTCTCCTCGCGCTCCCCAAGGGCTTCTCGTACCGGGTCATCACGCACTGCGGGGTCACCAAGCTGGAGTCCGGCGAGTTCACCCCCTCCAACCACGACGGCACGGCCGCCTTCGAGGGCCCGCGCGGTGTCACCCTGCTCGTCAACAACCACGAGCTCAGCGGCACCCGCGCCGGCTGGGAGCACCCGGTGCCGCTCACCGAGGGACTCGTCTACGACCCGGTCGCGGCCGGTGGCTGCACCGTCGTGGAGACCCGCCGCGACGGCCGTACCGCCGAGTGGGTCGGCATCGCCGGTACGTCCACCAACTGCGCCGGTGGCGTCACCCCGTGGGGCACCTGGCTGACCTGCGAGGAGACCGAGGACAAGGCGGGCAAGAACGGTCTGCTCAAGGACCACGGCTACGTCTTCGAGGTCGACCCCTACGACCGGCACGCCAACCGTGACCCGCACCCCGTCAAGGCCTTCGGCCGGTATGCCCACGAGGCCGTCGTCATCGACCCCAAGCTCGGCCACGCCTATCTGACCGAGGACGCCTCCGGCCCCAACGGGCTGCTCTACCGCTGGGTTCCGCCGCACGGCTTCCGGCACGGCCGGGGCAAGCTGCGCACGCTGGCCGATGACGCCGGGGTCCTCCAGGCCACCAAGTGCTTCGACCGCAACGGCGCGTTCGTCGACGACCTGTCCCGCGCCACCAGGATCGGCACGGTCTACGGGGTGGACTGGGTCGACGTGCCCGACCGCGACGCCAGGTCCGTCTCGGTGCGCAAGCAGTTCGCCGCCGGTGAGGTCACCCGCGCCCGCAAGCTCGAAGGCATGTGGTGGGGTGACGGCGGTGCCTACATCGTCTCCTCGTTCGCCCGCGCCGAGAGCCCCGTCCAGCACGACGGCCAGGTCTGGTTCTACGACCCCAAGCGCCGCACCCTGACCCTGAAGGTGCTGCTCGGGGTGAACCCCGACCCGTCGAAGGACGGCGCCTTCGACGGCCCCGACAACATCACCGTCTCGCCGTACGGTGGTCTGGTCATCTCTGAGGACGGCGAAGGCGTCCAGCACCTCTTCGGCGCGACCGAGAGCGGCCGCACCTACCCGATCGCCCGCAACGAGCTGAACATCGGCAGCGAGGAGGAGCCGGAGTACAGCGAGTTCACCGGAGTCACCTTCTCGCCCGACGGGCGGACGCTGTTCGCCAACATCCAGACGCCGGGCATCATGGTCGCCATCACCGGCCCGTGGAAGCGCCAGCCGCAGAAGTAGGACCCCGTCCGCCCCACGGGGCCTCGCCGCTCATCAGCGCAGCGGCGAGGCCCCGTTCGGCGTCCGGTGGATGAGCCCGCCGTTCCTGGCTACAGGGCCTGGGCGGCGGGCTTCACCATGCCGCGGACGGTGCGCGACTTCACGAAGTCGCCCATCGCCGTCATCTCCCACTCGCCGGAGAACTGCCTGATCAGCTTGGCCATCATCACGCCGGTCTGCGGCTCGGCGCCCGTCAGGTCGAAGCGGACCAGTTCCTCGCCGGTGGCCGCGTCGATCAGCCGGCAGTAGGCCTTGGCGACCTCGGTGAACTTCTGGCCGGTGAACGAGTTGACCGTGAAGACCAGGCCGGTCGCCTCCGCGGGGAGCCTTCCGAGGTCCACGACGATCACCTCGTCGTCGCCCGCGCCCTCGCCCGTGAGGTTGTCGCCGGAGTGCTTGACCGCACCCTTCAGGATGGAGAGCTTGCCGAAGTAGCAGCTGTCCAGGTGATTGCGGTTGGGCCCGAAGGCGATCACGGAGGCGTCGAGGTCGATGTCCTTGCCCCGGAACGCGGGCTCCCAGCCGAGGCCCATCTTGACCTGGGACAGCAGCGGGCGGCCGCCCTTGACCAGGGAGACCGTCTGGTTCTTCTGGAGGCTGACCCGGCCCTTGTCGAGGTTGATCTTGCCGCCGCCGGGCGGGGCGGCGGGCGGGGCCGGGGGAGCGGCGGGGGCCGGGGGAGCGGCGGGGACCGGGGGAGCGGCGACCCGGGGGTCCACCGGAGCCACAGCGGGTGCCGGGGGTGCCACGGGCACCGGAGGCGCGGTGGCGGCGGGCTCCTCCTCGACCGTGACCCCGAAGTCCGTGGCGATGCCCGCCAGGCCGTTTGCGTACCCCTGGCCGACGGCACGGGCCTTCCAGACGCCGTTGCGGCGGTAGACCTCGATGACCACGAGTGCCGTCTCGGCGCCCAGCCGCGGCGGGGTGAAGGTGGCGAGCACGCTGCTGTCGTCGGCGTTGCGCACCGTCGCGGTGGGCTCGATGCCCTGGAAGGTCTGGCCCGCCGCGTCCGGGCTGGCCGTGACGACGATCTTCTCGATGCCGGGCGGGACCGCGGCGGTGTCCACCACGATCGAGTCCGGCGTGGTGCCGCCGCCGGAGCGGTAGGTCACGCCGGGGCCGTTGGGCTGGTTGTAGAAGATGAAGTCGTCGTCGGAGCGGACCTTGCCGTCGGCGGTGAGCAGCAGGCCCGAGACGTCGAGCCGCACCGGAGCGGCGACGTCCACGGCCACGCGGGCCGCGGAGAGAGGGATGTTCGAGCCGGGGGTCATTGCGGTCATGCTCGGGGTAACGAACGACATTGCTTTGCCGTTCCCTTACCTTCGCAGACGTCCCGGACTTCCTGGCCTTCCCGGACTTCTCGCCCGTACCGCCCGTCAGCGGTTGCGGGGATGGCTGCGGGCGGCGCGCTCGTTGCCGTGCTTGTACGCCCCCGTCCAGCGGGCCATCACCAGCTGCGCGTCCCCCGATTCCACCTCGGCCAGGAACCTCGCCGCCCGGTCGCCGCGCAGGGTGCCCGCGCTGCGGCCGTGATGGGTGAGGGTGACGCTCGCGTCGCCGTGCTGCTCGTACAGGAATCCGGAAGGTCTCGGCATGGCCCCGCATCCTGCCCGCCGCACGGAGGGCCTGTCGTGCGGATTTCGGCGACGGCGGGCCCGGCGGCGGGGCGGGGTGGTGGTCAGCGTGGCCAGAGCGGCGGGCGGGTGCAGAAGTGGCCGCCGAGGCGGGTGTGGTCGGGGTTGTCCGGGTCCAGCTCGCCCTGCTCGGCGACGAGCCGGGCCGCGTACGGCTCCGAGTCGTCCTGCGGCTCGTACCCCAGCGCGCGGGCCGACGTCAGGTCCCACCACAGCCGGGTGTTGGCGGAGGAGCCGTGGACGACGGTGTGCCGTACGTCCTTCGCGCTGAGCGCGGCGTGGAAGAGCCGGGCACCGTCCGCCGGGCTCAGCCAGAGCGACAGCATCCGCACCGAGGTCGGCTCGGGGTAGCAGGAGCCGATCCGTACCGAGACGGTCTCCAGGCCGTGCCGGTCCCAGTACAGCTGGGCGAGGTCCTCGCCGAAGGACTTGGACAGCCCGTAGAAGGTGTCGGGGCGGCGCGGGGCGTCGGTGCGGACCGGCGGGTCGCCGGGCAGCGGCCGGGGCGTGTGGCCGATGACGTGGTTGGAGGAGGCGAACACGACGCGCCGTACGCCCTCCTCCCGCGCGGCCTCGTAGAGGTGGTACGTGCCCTCGACGTTGGCCCGGAGGATCTTGTCGAAGGAGGACTCCAGGGAGATGCCCGCGAGGTGGATGACCGCGTCGACCCCCCGGACGGCCTCGCGCAGCGCCTCCCGGTCGGCGAGGTCGGCGGTGATCGCGTCCGGCTCGCCCTCGACGGGAGCGGCGTCGAAGAGCCGGAGCGTGTAGCCGTACCCGGGCAGCAGCCCGCGCATCAGGGTGCCGAGACCGCCGGCGGCGCCGGTCAGCAGGACGGTGCGGGGAGCGGGCATGCGCGAATCTCCTCGGCCTGGACGCCATCGGGGCGGACGTCAAATGCGTGGACGGCATTCATATGTGTGGACACGCTAGGAAGCGCCGGTGCGCCGCGTCAAGTGGCGCCGCGATCGCGTCGCGCCGCGCCCCTGAGCCGACGTGTCCGTGACCCGCTTCGGCGATCGTGCGGCGTTCCGCTCCTTGACCCGCGCGGGCACGCTGGCTTAGCGTGCAGTCGTTCATGAATATGGACACCAGTCAGAATTGTGTACGCCTGCACGCTCAGGGAGCGCCAGTGACCTCAGCACCTCTCGCCGCCCGCCTCGCCCGCGTCGCCGGGCCGCTCTTCTTCCCCGTCACCGCGTACGGACCCGATGGCGACATCGATCTCGACGCCTTCCGCGCCCATGTGCGCACCGGCGTCGACGCGGGTGCGGCGGCCGTCTTCGCCTGCTGCGGCACCGGTGAGTTCCACGCGCTCGCGCCGGAGGAGTTCCGCCGGGTCGTCGCCGCGGCCGTCGAGGAGACCGCGGGGGAGGTGCCCGTCGTCGCCGGGGCCGGATACGGCACGGCGCTCGCGGTCCAGTACGCGAAGGCCGCCGAGGAGGCAGGCGCGGACGGGCTCCTCGCCATGCCTCCGTACCTCGTCGTCGCCAGCCAGGAGGGGCTGCTGGCCCACTACACCGCGCTCGCCGCGGCCACCTCCCTGGAGACGATCGTCTACCAGCGCGACAACGCCGTCTTCACCCCCGAAACCGTCGTCGCCCTCGCCGGGACGCCCGGCATCATCGGCCTCAAGGACGGCTACGGCGACCTCGACCTGATGCAGCGCACCGTGAGCGCCGTCCGCACCGAACGGCCCGGCGCGGACTTCCTGTACTTCAACGGGCTGCCCACCGCCGAACTCACCGGACCCGCCTACCGGGGCATCGGCATCACGCTCTACTCCTCCGCCGTCTTCGCCTTCGCGCCCGACATCGCGCTCGCCTTCTACGGGGCTCTGGAGAGCGGCGACGACGCCCTGACCGGCGAACTCCTCGACCACTTCTACCGGCCGCTGGTGGAACTGCGCGCCAAGGGCCGCGGTTACGCCGTCGCGCTCGTCAAGGCCGGGGTCCGGCTCGGCGGACTGGACGTCGGCCCGGTCCGCCCCCCGCTCACCGAGCCGTCCGCCGCCCACATCCAGGAGCTGACCGCGATCCTCGCGCGCGGCCGGGCCGTGCTGGAACAGTACGGGCTGGAGCAGCTCGGCCAGGAGAGCCGCGGGTGAGGACCTCGGCCTTCCTCTACCCCTGGGACGTCGTCGGCGACCCGGACGCCGCCCACCGCCTCGCCGCCCTCGGGATCCAGCAGGTGACGCTCGCCGCCGCCTACCACTCCACCCGGGCGCTGACTCCCCGTCACCCCGACCGGCGCATCGTCACCGCCGAGTACGCCGCAGTGCTCTACCCGCCGGACGCCGACCGCTGGGCGGGGCGCGCGCTGCGCCCCCACGAGCAGTCCTGGGTGGACTCGGACGACCCGTTCGCCGAGGCTGCCGAGGCCCTCACCGGCGCCGGTCTGGAGGTGCACACCTGGGTGGTGCTGGCGCACAACTCCCGGATGGGCGCCGAACACCCGGACACCTCCGTGGTCAACGCGTACGGTGACCGCTACCCCTGGGCGCCGTGCGTGGCCCGGCCCGAGGTCCGCGCCTACCTGACCGACCTGGCCGCCGAGGCCGCGACGCGCGAGGGTGCGCGCGGCACCGAGCTGGAGTCCTGCGGCTGGTACGGCTTCGCGCATCTGCACGCCCACGACAAGACCGCGGGCGTCGGGCTCGGCGACGCGGCGCAGTACCTGATGTCGCTCTGCTTCTGCTCCGTGTGCCGTGCCGGTTACGCCGGCCACGGCCTGGACGCCGACGCCCTGGCCGTGGCCGTGCGCGCCGCGCTGGAACCGGTCTGGGCCGGTACCGGCTCCACGGCGGCCGGGCGCACGGGCATCGAACGGCTCCTCGGCGCCGATCTCGCCGCCGCCACCCTCAGGTGGCGCGGCGAGATGGCCCGTACCCTCCAGGAGGACGCGGTCGCCGCGGTGCGGGCGGCGGCGTCTCCCGGCTTCCAGGTGCTGTTGCACGCCGACCCCGAGCCCCACCGCACCGGCGCGAACACCGGCGTCGACCCGGCCCGCATCCTGTCCGTGGCGGACGGTGTGGTGCTGCCCTGCACCGGCGGCGACGCGGCGCGCGAGGCGGTGCTCGGCCCGTTCACCGGCCGTGAGGGGGTGCTCGCGGCCAACTTCTCCGTGGTCACCGGGATGGGCGGCAGCCCCGCCACCCTGGAGCGGGACGCCGCGCACGCCGCCTCGCTCGGGGCGAACCAGCTGCGCCTCTACCACGCCGGACTGGCGTCCGGCCCGGACCTCACGGCCGTCGCCGGAGCACTGGCACGGCTCCGGCGATGAAGGAGCCGGGCCGGTGGGGGCGCCGATAAGCCACCCCCACCGGCCCGGCAACGCCTCCCCCCCCGGCCCGTCTCCGGCCCGGTCCGTCGCGCCGGCCGTCACCGTGCTGCCGGTGCCGTCCGCGTTCAGCCCGCCAGCGCCGCCTTCATCATCTTCTGGGCGATCGGCGCGGCCAGGCCGTTGCCGCTGACCTCCGAGCGTGCCGCGCCCGAGTCCTCGACGACCACGGCGACCGCGACCTCCTGCCCGCTGGACTGGTCCTTCGCGTAGGAGGTGAACCAGGCGTAAGGGGTCTTGCTGTTGCCCACGCCGTTCTGCGCGGTACCCGTCTTGCCGCCGACCTCGGCCCCGGCGATCCGGGCGTTGGTGCCGGTGCCCTCCTCGACGACGGTCACCATGGCGCTGCGCAGCTGCTCGGCGGTGGACGCCGAGACGACCCGCTCGGTGTCCCCGTCCGGGAACTCCTGGAGCGTGTCGCCCTCGGCATCGGTCACCGAGGACACCATGTGCGGCGCGGCCAGCTCGCCGCCGTTGGCGAGGGCGGCCGGGACCATGGCCATCTGCAGCGGCGTCGCGGTCACCTCGAACTGGCCGATGCCGGTGAGCGCGGTCTGCGGCCGGTCCATGCCGGTCGGGTAGACGCTCGTGGACGCCCGTACCGGCACGTCCAGCTTCTCCGCGTTGAAGCCGAACTTCTCCGCCATCGTCCGGACCTTGTCCTGGCCGAGGTCGACGGCGGCCTTCGCGAAGACGTTGTTGCAGGAGTACCGGAGCGCGGTGCGCAGCGTCGCGTTCTCGCAGGGCGCCGAGGCGTTCTCGTTGCGCAGGACCGTGCTGGTGCCGGGCAGCGTGTACGGGTTGGGGCTGTCGGTGCGCTCGTCGACCGATCCGTACAGCCCGTCCTCCAGCGCGGCGGCGGCCACCACCAGCTTGAACGTGGAGCCGGGGGCCAGCGGCTGCCGCAGCGCCCGGTTGACCATCGGCTTGTCCGGATCGTTCAGCAGCTTCTTCCAGTCCGCGCCGTCCGCCGTCCCGCTGATCGTCGACGGGTCGTAGGAGGGCGTGGAGACCATGGCCAGGATCCGGCCGGTCCTCGGATCGATCGCGACCGCCGCGCCCTTGTCGTCGCCGAGCGCCTCGTACGCCGCCTTCTGCACGTCGGGGTCGATCGTCGTCAGGACGTTGCCCGGTGCCGCCTGTTCGCGGGTCAGCGCGCCCAGCGGGTTCTTCAGCCGGTCGTCGGTGCCGTCCAGCACATGGCTGTAGATCCCTTCGAGCTGGGTGGACCCGTACGCCTGCGAGCCGTAGCCGGTGACGGCGGCGTAGAGCTCGCCCTGGGTGTAGGTGCGTTTGTACGCGAGGTCGCTGCCCGTCGTCCTCTTCGATCCGGTGACCGGGCTTCCGGCCACGATGATGTCACCGAGCGGCTGCGCGTACTGCGCGATGGTGTTCCGCCGGTTGTGGTCGTTGTCCGCGAGCGCCTCTGCCTGGTAGGCCTGCAACCAGGTCGCCCGCAGCAGCAGGGCGAGGACCAGCAGCAGGCAGAAGACCGAGGTTCGTCTGATGGTTCTGTTCATCCCACCGGAAGGACGAGCGGGGCGTCGGGCACCGTTCCTGAATGAGGCGGTTCTCACCGGTTTCTCATGAGGCGCCGGACGGACGGGGACGGCGGAGGCCGCGGTGTACGGCCTCCGCTTTCCGTCAGCCGGGCAGGGTGAACAGCAGCTCGTCGGTCTCCTCGCCGCGGGCGTGCGCGAAGCCGCTGTCCGTGCCGGTGACGGTGAAGCCGCACTTCTCCAGGACCCGGCGCGAGCCGGTGTTGTCGGCCGCCGCCCGTGCGTGCAGCGGGCGTTCGGGTACGGCGTCGAGCAGGGCCGACAGCGCGGCCGTGGCGAGCCCGCGGCCCCAGCGTGCCCGGTCGATCCAGTAGGTGACCTGCCGGTCGCCGGGCGGCCCGTACACCCCGGCGTTGCCGGCCACCGTGCCGTCCTCGACCACCGTGCGCAGGACGATCGAGCGGTCGGCCAGGATGTGCCGCCAGTGGGCGTCGAACGCCTCCCGGTCGCCGGGGTCCGCACTGGTGAAGGCGGCCGTACGGGTCGATTCCGGGTCGGACATGAACGCGAAGAACAGCGGCAGGTCACCGTCCTGGACCTCGCGCAGGATGATCGGCATGGTGTCAGAGCCTCCGGGTGGCGAGGGCGAGGCGGTCGCGGGCGTCGAACAGCGCGTCCTTCACCATCTGCTCGTGCGCGGGAGTGAGCCGGGCGACCGGGACCGAGCAGCTGATCGCGTCCCGGGCGGGAGTGCGGTACGGGACGGCGACGCCGAAGCAGCGCAGACCGAGGGTGTTCTCCTCACGGTCCACCGCGTACCCCTGCTCGCGGACGGCGTGCAGCTCCTCGATGAGCTTCTCGCGGTCGGTGATGGTGTGCTCGGTCAGCGCGGGCAGCGTCTCGGGGAGCAGCTTGCGGACCTGCTCGTCGCTGTGGGTGGCCAGCAGCGCCTTGCCGAGCGAGGTCGAGTGGGCGGGCAGCCGCCGGCCGACGCGGGTGAACGGGCGCAGATAGTGCTGGGACTGGCGGGTCGCGAGGTACACCACGCTCGTTCCGTCGAGCCGGGCCAGGTGGATGGTCTCCGCCGTGTCGTCGGAGAGCCGGTCCAGGGTCGGCCGGGAGGCCGCGACCACCTCGTCACCGTCGATGTACGAGGTGCCGACCAGCAGGGCCCGTACGCCGATCCCGTACCGTGTGCCCGTCGCGTCGGTCTCCACCCAGCCCAGCTCCACCAGGGTGCGCAGCAGCATGTACAGGCTCGACTTCGGGTAGCCGACGGCCTCCTGCACGGTGGCGAGCGAGTGCATGCCGGGCCGCCCCGCGAAGTATTCGAGCAGTTCCACCGTCCGTACGGCGGACTTGACCTGTGCCCCACCGGATTCGGCAACCGACATCGCCCTGCACCCCTTCCAGCCCACTGGTGAAACCCTGAGACTTCTTGAACCGGGGACTTCTTGCCAACAGCGAGCGCCCGGAAATAGAGTCACATCACATTCACGATTCAGAACTCTGTTCAGAATACCGAACAATCTCTGATGTGTGGCAGTGAGCGGAAGGAACCACGGTGGCAGCAGCATCAGTCTGGAGCGTCGACCCCCGCACCGGGAACCCGCGGGAGCAGGTCGCGGTGGAGGCCACGGCGCAGGAGGTCGACCGCGCGGTCCGGGCCGCCCACGCGGTACGGGAATCGCTCGCCGACCGCACCCTGCGGGCCGCCTTCCTGCGCACCGCGGCCGACCTGCTCACCGAGGCCGGGGAGCACGTCATCGAGGCCGCCGACGCGGAGACCGCGCTCGGCCCGGCCCGGCTCACCGGCGAACTCGCGCGCACCGCCGCCCAGCTGAGGGCCTTCGCGGAGGTCGTCGACGAGGGCGCCTTCCTCGACATCCACATCGACCACGCGGACGCCGAGCGCACTCCGCCCTGGCCCGACCTGCGCCGTTACAAGATCCCGCTGGGCGTCGTCGCCGTCTACGCGGCCAGCAACTTCCCGCTCGCCTTCTCCGTGCCCGGCGGCGATACCGCGAGCGCGCTGGCGGCCGGCTGCCCGGTCGTCGTCAAGGCGCACCCGGACCACCCCGCCACCTCCGAGCTGTGCGCCTCCGTGCTGCGCCGGGCGGCCGCCCGCGTCGGCCTGCCCGAGGACGTGCTGGTCCTGGTGCACGGCTTCGAGGCCGGGGTCGAGCTGATCCGTCACCCGCTCGTCGCCGCGGCCGGGTTCACCGGCTCGGTACGCGGCGGCCGGGCGCTGTACGACGCGGCGGCGGCCCGCCCCCGCCCCATCCCCTTTCACGGCGAACTGGGCTCCCTCAACCCCGTCGTCGTCACCGAGGCGGCCGCCGCCGAGCGTGCCGAGGAGATCGGTGCCGGACTGGCGGGCTCGATGACCCTGGGCGCGGGCCAGTTCTGCACCAAGCCCGGCTTCGTCCTGGTCCCGGCGGGCGCGACCGGCGACCGGCTGCTGAAGACCCTGACCGACGCGGTCAGCGACACCGAGGCCGCGGTCCTGCTCGACCACCGGATGCGCGACGCCTTCGTGGCGGGCGTACGGACCCGGGCCGGACTCCCCGGCGTCGAGGCCCCGGTCACCCCCGGCGCGGGCGGCGAGCACACCGTCGCGCCCGGCTTCCTCACCGTGCCGGCCGGGCTGCTGGCCGCCGAGGGCCCGCACGACGAACTGCTGGAGGAGTGCTTCGGCCCGGTCGCCGTCGTCGCCCGCTACACCTCCGGGGACGAGATCGCCGCCGTGCTCTCCCGCCTCCCCGGCAACCTCACCGCCACGCTCCAGACCGCCACCGGCTCCGCCGACCCGGACGCCCCCGCGTTCCTCGCGGCCCTCACCCCGCTGGCCGGCCGGGTCCTCGTCAACGGCTGGCCCACCGGCGTCGCCGTCGCCCCCGCCCAGCACCACGGCGGCCCCTACCCGGCCTCCACCTCCACCTCCACCTCGGTCGGCGCCACGGCCATCGAGCGCTGGCTGCGCCCGGTCACGTACCAGACGACCCCCGAGGCCCTGCTCCCGCCGGAACTCCGTGAGGACAACCCCCTGGGCCTGCCCCGCCGGGTCGACGGGCGCCCGCGGTCGTGACACCCCCCTCGCCCGCCCGGACGCTGTCCGGCATCGAGGCCCTGCTCACCGCACCCCTCCCGGCCGCCGGTCCGACGGTCGCCGAGGGGGAGCCGGACACCGGCGAGTGGAGCGCGACGGCGGGCGAGGGCTTCCGGATCGTGCCCCTCTGGCGGAGCGCCGACCTGGTGGGTGTGTACGGGCCCGAGTGGGCGGCCGCCGAGGCCGCGGCCTCGGCCCGTCTCGCCGGGCTCGTCCAGGAGCTGGACCGCCGATGGGGCGCCCACCGCCCGGCGGGCATGCGGGTGCCGATCTTCCGGGACACGGCGGGCGAACCCCTGCCGCCGCTGTACCAGGCGCTCTGCGACGCGGACTGCCTGGGCGACCTGGCGGTGTGGGGTCCGGTCGACGGGCGGTGGATCGCGGTCTCCCTCAACCAGAGCGACGGCGACGCCCCGATGATCCTGGTGGCCGTGGTCGCGGACCGGCCGATCACCGAACTCGACGACGGGGAATGACGGCCTCCGGTCCTGTGTTGTGTCCGGGAGCGGAGGGTGGCTCCGTGCGGCCCGGTCCGCGATGGCGAGGAACACGGAGAGAAGAAGAGACATGCGCGTCGAGATCTGGAGCGACATCGCCTGCCCCTGGTGCTACATCGGGAAGGCCCGCTTCGAGAAGGGGCTGGCCGGGTTCGCCCACCGTGACGAGGTCGAGGTCGTCCACCGGTCCTTCGAGCTCGACCCCGGGCGGGCCAAGGGCGACACCGCGCAGGTGATCGACGTGCTGGCGGAGAAGTACGGCCGCACCCCGGAGGAGGCGCGGAGCATGGAGGCGAACGTCGCCGCCAACGCCCGCGCCGAAGGACTCGGCTACCTCACCGAGGGCCGCGACCACGGCAGCACCTTCGACATCCACCGGCTGCTCCACCTGGCCAAGGCCCGCGGCCGCCAGGACGAACTGCTGAACCTCGCCTACCGGGCGAACTTCGCCGAGGAGCGGTCCGTCTACGACGACGAGGTGCTCGTCGATCTCGCCGCCGAGGCCGGGCTCGACGCCGCCGAGGCCCGTGCCGTGCTCGCCGACCCGGAGGCGTACGCGGCCGAGGTGCGGGCCGACGAGCAGGAGGCGTCCGAGCTGGGCGCGAACGGGGTGCCGTTCTTCGTGCTCGGCCGGCGCTACGGCATCTCCGGCGGCCAGCCCGCCGAGGTCTTCGCCCAGGCGCTGGAGCAGGCGTGGAAGGACCGTCCGCTCACCGCGATCGGCGGGGACGCGGCGGCCTGCGACGCCGACGGCAGCTGCGAGGTCCCGCGCGCCTGAGCTCCTGAGGCGGGCGCCTTGGCGCCGTCACCCTGGGCGCGAGCCGTGTACGCGGTGCTGTCCCCTCAGCTTTACGCGATTGACCGGAGGTTGAGGGGACACCAGGCTGGGCGCATGGATACTGCCTCGCTCAGCGCCCTGGTGGACGACGAGTTCGCGCCGACGAAGACCTACCTCAACACCGCCTCCTGCGGGCTGCTGCCCCGGCGGACCCTGGCCGCCGTGACAGCACTCGCCCAGACGCTCGCCTCCGGCCGTGCGGACGGCTCCGGTGACTTCGCGGTGGTGGAAGCCGTCCGGGACCGCTTCGCCCGCCTCGCCGGGGTCGGCGCCGACCGGGTCGCGATCGGGGGCTCCGTCTCCGTACACGTCGGGCTGATCGCCGCCTCGCTGCCGCCGGGCGCCGAAGTCCTCGCGCCGCAGGGCGAGTTCAGCTCGGTCGTCGGCCCCCTCGCGATCCGTGAGGACCTCCGGATGCGCTACGTTCCGCTCGACCGGATAGCCGAATCGGTGGGGCCGGACACCGCGCTGGTCGCCCTCTCCTCCACGCAGTCGGCCGACGGCCGGATCGCCGGGCTGAAAGCGATACGCGCGGCCGCCGCCGACCACGGCGCCCGGACCCTGATCGACGCCACCCAGTCGGCCGGCTGGCTGCCGATGGACGCGGGGGAGTACGACTACACCGTCACCGGCGGCTTCAAGTTCCTGCTCTGCCCGCGCGGCACCTCCTTCCTCACCGTCACCGAGGCGGCGCAGCCAGCCCTGCCGCCGCTCTACGCCGGCATGGGCGCCGCCGTCGATCCCTGGAGCAGCGTCTACGGCCCGGTCGAACGGCTCTCCCCGACCGCGCGCCGCTTCGACGCCCCGCCCGCCTTCCTCGCCTACCACGGCGCCGAGCGGTCCCTCGCGCTGCTGGACGAGATCGGGGTGGAGACCGTCCACGCCCACGCCACCGGGCTCGCGGCCCGGCTGCGGGCGGGGCTGGCCCGGCTCGGACACGAGACGGTGCCCGGGGACTCGCCCATCGTGGCGGCGCCCGGCCTCGGCGACCGGGAACCGGAGCTCGCGCGGGCCGGGGTCGTGGCGTCGAACCGGGCGGGGAACCTGCGCGCGGCCTTCCACCTCTACAACACGGAGGCCGATGTGGACCGGGTCCTGAACGTCCTCGCGGGCTGAGGCCCCTACGGAGTCGCGTCCAGCGGCGTCCCGTTCCACTGCCACGACGTGACGCGCGGACGGCTGGGCAGTCCGGCGCGGCCGGTGGCCCAGCGCAGCACGGCCCACCGGTCCGCGTCCGCCGGGGCGTCCGGGAACAGCCGGGCCAGCGCCCGGTCGCACAGACCGGACGGCGGATTCCACGCGACACCCAGACCGGCGGCGAGGTCGTCCAGGTGCACCAGGGTCTCCACGACCCCCATCGCGGCGAAGCCCTCCGGGTCGGACACTCCGCTCGGGTGGTACGCGCGCAGCTCCGCCGGGGCCGTCCGCACCATCGCGGCGAGCAGTGCGCCGTTCGCCTCCAGCGTCCGCAGCAGTCCGTCCGGCCCGGCCGCCCGGTCCGCGAACACCGCGTTCTTCGGACCGCCCTCGCGGTCGGCGCTCCAGCGGTACGGGAGGTACGCGTCCCGCGGTGGCCGCCGCGGGCCGATCTGGGCCGCGTAGGAGAGGAGGTCGTCGGCCAGGTGCTCCGCGGTCTCCCAGCAGGTCCACTCCAAGGACCCGGCCGGGGTGTCCCAGCGGTCCGCCGGGGCGTCCCGGAGCGCCTCGACGGCCAGGCGCACCGCGTCGGTCACGTCGTCGGCCGTGACCGGCAGCCGGGTTCCGGTCAGGGCCGCGAGCTCGGCCGCGCCGAGCTCGACACAGAACTCGTTGCCCTCGGGGTCGGCGAGCGTCACCCAGCCCCGTCCGTTCGGCTTGCGGTGGTCGGCCACGAGCGTGGCCCCCAGCCCGAGGAGCCGTTCGACCTCCTCGTCCCTCGTCCGGTCCTTCGGCTGGATGTCCAGGTGGACGCGGTTCTTGACGCGCTTGGGCTCGGGCACGGTGATGAACAGCAGCGCGGCGCCAGGCGAACGCACGAGCGCCTCCGGGTCTCCGGGGGCGTCGTCGGCGGAGAGCGCCGTGCCGGTCACCCCGGCCCAGAATCCGGCCAGGGCGTAGGCGTCGGCACAGTCGATGGTGATGTGGCGTACGTATGAGGTCATGGACCTCACTGTGGCCGCCGACATATCGGCGGGTACAGCGAATTACGCCTGTGGGGACGGATCGCCTGACCGGCCTTCAGGCGTGGGTGCCGCTGGTGCTGGTGCTGGTGCTGGTGCTGGCGTGGGTGCTGGTGCGGGCGCAGGTATGGGTACGGGCACGGGAACGGGCGCGATCCTGCGCTGGCGTGGCATCAGCGGGGGCGGGACGGGCCTGCGGCTGCGGCGCTCGGGGAGGAACAGGGCCAGGATGCCGGCGGCGGTCATCCCGATCAGCCCGGCGAGGATCCCCAGCCGCGGCACCAGCGGCGACGTCTCCGGCAGGAGGAACACCACGGCATCGAGGCTGAACGACGCCGCCGCCACCATGGCGAGCGTGGACGCGACCCGGTTGAGCCGGGTGTCGAGCGCCTCGGTGCGCTGCGCGGCGGCGGCCAGCAGCGAGTTGCCGACGTAGCCGAGCAGCTTGTCCGTGCGCTCCTGGGTGTTGTCCAGGCCGATGGACTCACGGGCCGCCAGGTAGGTGGCCCGTGGGCCCTGGGTGGACTCTATGCGGTACCCGTCGAGGTGGTGGTAGTCGGACCAGACCCCGTCGAGGAAGCGCCGGAACGCGTGCACATCGGTCGTGGGTGACTCGGCCTTCGCCAGGTCGACCAGAATCCGCTTGCCGCCCAGCAGGGCGCCGACCAGCAGGGACTGCTGTGCGGTCGCGATGTCGGTCGGCTCCGTCATCGTCCGCAGCTCGGGCAGCGGCGTCGCCGGGTCGCGGTCCCAGGCGTAGGTGTACGGCAGCAGGATCCGGCAGTGCGGCCCCGGGCTGAACTCCGGCAGCCGGGGGTCGGGCGTCCACGGCGGGTCCTCGGTGACGAAGTGGCAGTTGTACCGGGCGGACTGGCGGTCCACCGGCGCGGCCACCCCGCTGCCCGCCAGGTCCGGCCGCAGCGAGAGCCCCTGCACCATCCCGCAGGCCGCCGCGGCCGTCAGCAGCGCGCTGAGGACGGGGCCGTCCGCCTCGCGGAGCAGGTTGTTCACCCGCGCGTCCACCGCGTCGAGCTCGGCGAGCGGCAGCAGCCGCAGATCGGCCTCGTGGCGCAGCGCGTACGTCACCAGGATGCTGCCCGCGCTGAGGATCCGGGCGTGGCAGCTGACGATCTCCGTGCCGGGCAGGCTGATCACCCTGGTGATGATCTCCTTCAGGTCCAGCTCGATCGTGTGGTCCGGGTTGTACACGAGGGTGCCGAGCTCGCCCGCGACCGGACGTAACACGCCGTGCCCCGGCACCTGGAAGGAGCTGATCGCCAGGGGCGGGGAATTGTGGTGCACCGGGTACGCCCTGCTCTGCAGGTGCAGCACCTGTCTCAACGCGTCGCTCCGGTTCGCCCCGGAACGCCCTGCCCGGGGACACCGCGCGCGGAGGCGTGCCAGGACACCGCCACGTACTCGGGGATCAGGTCGGACTCGGGTACGTCGATCCGGCCGAGGTACCGCTGCTGGAGGTCCTCCGGGCCGCAGTCCTCGATCTCGTCGCCGAGCAGCTCCGTCAGGCCGTGGTGGGTCAGGTACGAGGCGTCCTCCGGCACCGAACGGCTGCGGAACCACTGCCGCTGGTCGGCGAGGACCTGGCTCCCGGCGGCCGCGGCGGGCCAGTAGCTGACCGCCGTGACCGCACACGAGCCGAACTCGGCCCCGAGGCTCACGACCGCGCGTGCCTCGTCCGGCGGCAGGTAGAAGACCAGGCCTTCGGCCACGTAGGCCACCGGGCGTCCGTCGGCCACCTTGCGTACCAGGGAGGCCAGCTCCTCGCGGGAGGCCGCGCCGGCGAGGTCGGCCGCGTGGTGGTGGACGTCCCGCTCGGGCAGGGCCCCGGACGCCACCAGCTCCGCCGTGCGGGCCTGCTTGGCCGCGATCATGTCCGGCAGGTCCACCTCGATGGCGGTCCGGAACGGCAGCAGCCAGGGGTACGACGAGAATCCGGCCCCGCACACCACGAGCACCGTGTCCGGGTCCTTCTCCAGCGCACGGGCCAGGGTGTCCGCGATGTATCTCCCGCGCAGGGAGACGACCAGGTCGTCGTGGGGGTAGACGGTGCCGGCGAACTCGTCCCACAGTTCACGCACCGCGGGCCGGTCGCTCTGAGGGATCCAGGCGGCTGCCAGTGGGTCCTCCGAGAGACCGGGCATCCTGGCACGCGACTCGTTGACGAGATAGGCGGTCAGTTCTACTCCACAACGCATAGGCGGGTCTCCCGTTGGTCCGTGGTGTGCAGGGCCCGGTCACCGCCCCGGCCCCGGGCTTCCGGGGTGCCAAGGCTCGTGATCAGGCCCCACATAGTACGCACCGGCGCTCGGCGCCCGCCAGCGCCCGGGGGCTCAACGACCCGCCCGGAGCAGGCACTTCACGGGATCCCGTCGCAGGTCACGCGCTCGGCCAGGCCTCCGCGACGGCCTTGCGGGCGGCTTCGAGGTCGACCGGCCGGCCGGTGTCGGCCAGCGCCGAGCCCAGGGCCGCGAGCGAGGAGAGCACCGCGCCGCGCGTCGCGTCCACGCCGTAGTGATTGACCCGGATCATCTCCTTGGACAGCGCGCCACCGCCCGCGATCAGCGGCAGCGACGGGTCGGCCGCCAGCGCACGGGCGACCAGCCCGGCGGCGTCCACCCCCTCGGGGGTACGCAGCGTCGTGGCGACCGGCGCCGCCTCCTCGGCCCGGTGCACGTACGGGGAGAGGCCGCCGCCGAGCGCCACCGCGCCCGCACGCGTCGCCGCGGCGGCCGCGGCGTGACGGGCCATCACCGCGTCCAGGCCCTCGGCCTCGATCCGCTCCACGCACGCCTCCAGCGCGAGCATCTCCAGCTGGGCGGGGGCGTGCAGCAGCGCCTTGCGGCCACCGTCGATCCACCGCTCCTTCCAGTCCAGCAGCGAGAGGTAGGAGCGGCGGGGCGCCTGCGGGTTGGCGGCGATCCGCTCCCAGGCCCGCTCGCTCACCGACACCGCCGACACCCCGGCCGGGCCGCCCATCGCCTTCTGCGCGCCGATCACACAGAGGTCGACGCCCCAGGCGTCCGGCAGCAGCGGCTCGGCACCCACCGAGGCGACCGCGTCCAGCATGAACAGCGCCCCGTGCGCGCGGACCACCTCGCCGATCCCGGCGACCGGGTTGGTGTTGCCGGTCGCCGCCTCCGCGTGGACCAGCGAGACGAAGTCGATCTCCGGGTGCCCGGCGAGCGCCTGGGCGACCTGTTCGGCCGTGACGGCCGTGTGGAAGGGCACCGCGAGGTCGATCACCTCGGCGCCGCAGTCCCGCAGCCAGTTCCCGAAGGTCTGCCCGTACGGACCGGTCACCACGTTGAGCGCGGTCGTACCGGGCCGGGCGCCGCCCCGGATGCAGCCTTCGAGCGGGAGCAGCGCCTCGCCCTGCATGATGACGACGTCCTGCCCGGTGGCGAGGAGGCCGGCCACCCGCTGCTCGATGGCCGCGAAGCGCGCGGCGGTGAGCGGGGCGAGGTCGAGGAAGGGGTGGGTCACGGTGGTGCTCTCTTCGGGTCGGATCGGTTCGGCGCGCGGGGGCGCGTACGGACGGTGCTGTCGTCGAAGCGTACCGAGAGCCCCCGGCGCCGCCTCGTACAGTGCTGCCCATGAGTGATCACAAGGCTTCGCAGGTGCTGCATGTGAAGGGGCGGGTGCTCGTCGGCCCCGAGGACGCCCGGGACGAGCTCTGGGTGGTGAGCGGCCGGATCACGTACGACCGGCCGGCCGGGGCAGGGGAGGCGGTGACCGTCACCGGCTGGGCGCTGCCGGGCCTGGTGGACGCTCACTGCCACGTCGGGCTCGACCTCCACGGAGCCGTGGACGCGGCCACCAGTGAGCGCCAGGCCCTCGCCGACCGGGAGGCGGGCGCGCTGCTGCTGCGGGACGCGGGCTCACCGGCCGACACCCGGTGGATCGACGACCGCGAGGACCTGCCGAAGATCATCCGGGCCGGGCGGCACATCGCCAGGCCCCGCAGGTACACCCGGAACTACGCCCACGAGATCGAGCCGGAGGAACTCGTCGCGTACGTCGCCCAGGAGGCGCGCCGCGGCGACGGCTGGGTGAAGCTGGTCGGCGACTGGATCGACCGTGGCGTCGGCGACCTGACGGCCTGCTGGCCGCGTGACGTGGTCGGGGCGGCCATCGCCGAGGCCCACCGGCTGGGTGCCCGGGTTACCGCGCACTGCTTCGCCGAGGACTCGCTGCGCGACCTGGTCGAGGCCGGGATCGACTGCGTGGAGCACGCCACCGGACTTACCGAGGACACCATTCCGCTCTTTGCCGAGCGCGGCGTCGCGATCGTCCCCACCCTGGTCAACATCGCCACGTTCCCCGCGCTCGCGGAGGGCGGCGAGGCCAAGTTCCCCCGGTGGTCGGCCCATATGCGGCGGCTGCACGAGCGGCGCTACGACACAGTCCGCGCCGCGTACGACGCGGGCATCCCGGTCTTCACCGGGACCGACGCGGGGGGTGCGCTCGGCCACGGGCTGGTGGCGAACGAGGTCGCCGAGCTGGTGAAGGCGGGCATCCCGGCCCTGGACGCGCTCTCCGCGACGACCTGGGGAGCCCGGCGGTGGCTGGGACGGCCGGGGCTCGACGAGGGCGCCCCGGCGGACCTGGTGGTGTACGACGAGGACCCGCGGGCGGACGTACGGGCCCTCGCCGCGCCGCGCCGGGTGGTGCTGAACGGGCGGGCGGTCGGCTGACGGGCCGACCGCCCCTGAGGTGCGCCGGGTTGACCGGCAGTGACCGGAGCGCTCCCGTCGTCGTTGGAGCACTCTTGCGCGTGCCCCGGCGCGACCAGTGGCCGCGCCGTCCGCGCTCGGCGGATCGGGTGAGCCGGAGGAACGCGCGTACCGAGATAATCGAATACAGGCGCGGAAACCCCCCTTTGGGGTGAACTCACGTCAGGTATCCACGAGTTCACCCTCTGTGCGTAAAGCTTTCGGGGTCGAGGCCACCGGAGCTCTCGATGTCCCCCATTGGAGGGCACCGGTGGCTCCATGTCTCATGTGGGGGTTCCACCACCTTGAACAGCAACACCTTCCGACTCGCCGCCCTGGCGGTCGCCGTCGCACCCGTCGCCCTGCTGGCCGCCGTTCCGGCCCAGGCGGCGCCCGCGGCCACCACGACCACCGGCGGCGGGAAGGCGAGTGCGGCCGTGCTCCGCGCCTCGCTCGACGTCTCGCTCCTGAACAAGACGGTCGAGGTACCGCTCAGGACCTCGCTCAACGCGGTACAGGCCCCCGCCGACGCGGACAGCACCGCGCTGCGCGTCCGGGTCGACGGGGTGGACGGCGGAAAGCCGGTCAGCCTGCTCGCCGCCGACGTGGCCACCGCGAAGGCCCGCGCCGACCGGCAGCGCGCCGAGGGCTACAGCAATGTGCTCAAGGCCCGGGTCCACCTTCCCGGGCTCCCGGTGCTCCCGCTGATCGAGGTGGAGAAGGTCACGTCCAGGGCGGTCTGCGAGGCGGGCCGCAAGCCGGTCGCGGAGTCCAACGTCCTGGGCCACGTATCGGTCCTCGGCAAGCGGATCGACCTGACCGCGGGCGGTACCACGCGGGTCGCCGTCCCGGGCGTCGGTGAGGTGAGCCTGGACCTCTCCAAGACGCACACCACCTCGCGCACCGCGGCGGCGACCGCGCTGCGGCTGAAGGTCTCCGTCAACCCGCTCAACCTGAACGTGGCCGATGTGCAGGGCGAGGTCACGCTGGTGGAGGCCACCTGCGAGACGCCGGTGGCGGGCGGCGGGAACAACGGTGGTACGAGCACCGGCGGTTCCACCACCGGCGGCTCGAACAGCGGCGGCTCGAACAGCGGCGGCTCCGGCAACAGCGGCGGCTCCGGCAACGGGGGCGGCGACAACGGCGGCTCCGCCAACGGAGGTTCCACCCAGGGCGGCTCCACCAGCGGAAGCGGCACCGCCGGTTCGACCGGCGGCCACAACGGCTCCGGCGGCAACGGCACCGGCGGCGACGGGGTGAAGCCGCAGACCGGCACCGGCCACGCCCCCGACGCCGACTCCAGCCTCGCCGAGACCGGAAGCTCCTCCTCCACCCCGTACCTCGCGGGCGGCGCGGCCGTGCTGCTGGCCGCTGGCGGCGGGGCGGTGATGCTCACCAGGCGCCGCGCCCGCGCCCGCGGCTGACCCGGTGCCGGCGCGGCGGCGGTCCCTCAGCCCGCCGCCGCGTCCGGCCTTGGCAACGCCCGGCCGAACGCCGCGAGAAAGCGCTCGGTCGTGGCCCGGTCGCGCACGGCCAGCCGCAGCCACTCGGGGCCGAGTCCGGGAAAGGTATCGCCGCGCCGCGCCGCGAAGCCCAGCGCCCGCAACCGCTCCCGCACTTCGGCCGCCCGCTCCAGCCGCACCAGGACGAACGGCGCCTCGGCCGGTTCCACCACCCGCACCCCGCCGAACCCCCGCAGCCCCGCCACCAGACGGGCCCGGTCCACCGCGATCCGCTCCGCCGCCCCGGCCGCCTCCGCCAGGGCCCGCGGCTCCATGCACGCCTCGGCGGCCGTCAGCGCCGGGGCCGACACCGGCCACAGCGGCTGCGCCGCCTCCAGCGTGCGGACGGTCCCCGGCCCGGCCAGCACGTAACCGATCCGCAGCCCGGCGAGCCCCCAGGTCTTGGTGAGGCTCCGCAGCACCACCAGCCCCGGGAGGTCCGTGCGCCCGCACAGCGACTCCCGCTCGCCCGGCACCGCGTCCATGAACGCCTCGTCGACCACCAGGAACCGGCCGGGCCGCGCCAGCCGTTCCAGCACAGCCGCCGGATGCAGCACCGAGGTGGGGTTGGTTGGATTGCCGACCACCACCAGATCCGCCTCCTCGGGCACCGCCGCGGGGTCCAGCCGGAAACCGTCCCCGGCCCGCAGCAGCACCCGCTCCACCTGGTGCCCGGCCGCGCGCAGCGCCGCCTCCGGCTCGGTGAACTGCGGATGGACCACCACCGGGCGGCGTACCGGCAGCGCCCGCGCGAGCAGGACGAACGCCTCCGCCGCCCCCGAGGTCAGCAGCACCCGCTCCACCGGCAGCCCGTGCCGGGACGCCACCGCCGCCCGCGCCGCACGGCCGTCCGGGTAGGCGGCCAGCGAGGTCAGCGAGGCGGCGATCCGCTCCCGCAGCCAGTCCGGGGGAGTACCCGCCCGTACGTTCACGGCGAGATCGGTCAGATCCCCGCCCCGCACCTCCGCGTCCCCGTGGTGCCGCAGGTCGTGCGGATCCGCGCCGGTGCCGTACGGGGCGCGGCGGACCACCGCGCAGGTCGCCATCGGTACCCGGCCCCGGGGCGCCGACTTCCGCTTCGGCACCAGCAGCTCGCCCCCCGCCGCGAGCGCGGCGGCCTCCGCGACCGAGGGCGTCCCGACGGCGGCGCACGGCGCGCCGGACGGGCTGGGCACCTCGACCCGGGCCAGCTCCCCGGCCGGATACGTACGCAACGGCACCCCGAGTGCCACCGCGGCGGCGACGATGCCCGGCTCGTCCGCCTTGGCGTCCACGGTCACCAGCTCCGCGACGCTCAGCGGCGAGAGCCCGGCCTCCCGCAGAGCGTCCCGGACCAGTCCGATGATCTCCTCGGCGGGGGCGCCGCGGGACGCGCCGACCCCTACGGCGAGTGACACGGACGGCAACACCGCGGCGGCGTCGACGGTTTCGGACATGGAACGGGTCCTTACGTGGTGGGCGGGTCCGGAGAGCGGAGGCGTCAGGCGGCGCTGAGATGCGCGGACCGGGGACGATCGGCTAGCAAGAGCCCATGGCGGTGTTCGTCGCGCTCGGCGCGTTCCTGATGACCCTGGTGGGCGGCTGGGTCGCCCAGCGCGTCACCGACCGCCGCCATCTGGTGCTCGGCTTCGCCGGCGGGCTGATGCTCGGCGTGGTCGGCCTGGACCTCCTGCCGGAGGCGATCGAGACCGCGGGCGGGCCCGTCTTCGGCGTCCCGGCCGCCCTGCTGCTGTTCGTCGCGGGCTTCCTCTTCGCCCACCTCGTGGAGCGGCTGCTCGCGGTACGCCAGGCGGCGCACGGCGCGGGCGGGCAACGGGTGCCGCAGGTCGGGCTCACGGCGGCGGCCGCCATGGTCGGCCACAGCCTGATGGACGGCGTCGCGCTCGGCGCCGCCTTCCAGGTCGGCCCCGGCATGGGCGCCACCGTGGCACTCGCCGTCATCACCCACGACTTCGCCGACGGCTTCAACACCTACACGATCACCAGCCTGTACGGGAACGCCCGCCGCAAGGCCCTGCTCATGCTGTTCGCGGACGCCCTGGCTCCGCTGGCCGGCGCCGCGACCACCCTGCTGTTCACCCTTCCGGCGGAACTCCTCGGCTGCTATCTCGGCTTCTTCGGCGGCGCCCTGCTCTACCTGGCCGCCGCCGAGATCCTTCCCGAGGCGCACCACGAGCACCCGGCCCGCTCCACGCTGCTGTGCACCGTGGCCGGGGTCGGCTTCATCTGGCTCGTGGTGGGCATCGCGGACTGAGCGCCCTCCCGGCACCGCGTCCCCGGTGGTCATCGCGCGCACCGCTCGACGAAGCGGCGGGCCATCCCGGGCGCCGAGGCCCAGTGCGTGTGCAGATAGCTGGCGTGCACCCCGCCCCGTACGAAGCCCTCGACGCGCCGTTCGGGCAGGTGCATGCCCCACGCCGGTTCGGCCCCGGCCCCCGGCTCCAGCACGGTCCGGTGGAACTCGTGGCCGCGTACCCGGGTGCCGGGTGCCGCCAGCACGCTGTCCGAGACCGCCACCGCCTCCCGGTAGCCCAGGGTCAGCCGCTTCGACATCCGGGCCCTGGCGTCGAGGACCCCGCACATTGGCAGCCCGTCCAGCGACCGCGCCAGGTACAGCAGCCCCGCGCACTCGGCCGACACCGGCGTCCCGGAGCCCGCGAGCGCCGCGACGGCCTCCCGCAGCGCCGCGTTGGCGGACAGCTCGGCGGCGTACACCTCGGGGAAGCCCCCGCCGATGACCAGGCCCCGCGTCCCCTCGGGCAGCTTCTCGTCCCGCAGCGGGTCGAACGGCACGACCTCGGCCCCGGCGGCGGTCAGCAGCTCGGTGTTCTCCGCGTACGAGAAGGTGAACGCGGCTCCCGACGCCACCGCGACGACCGGGGCCGCCCCGCCCCGCCCGCCGACGACCGGGGCCGCCCCGCCCCGCCCGCCGACGACCGGCCCGCCGCAGCCGCCGACCGCCTCCGCCGCGTCCCACGCCCCGTCCGGCAGCGCGGGAGCGGACCGGGCCAGCGCCAGCAGCGCGTCCAGGTCGCACCCCGCCACCACCTGCTCCCGCATCGCCTCGACCGCGCCCACCGCGTCGCCGCGCCGCTCGGCCACCGGCACCAGACCCAGGTGCCGTGACGGCACCGCCGCCTGCTCGGCCCGTCGCAGCACCCCCAGCACCGGCAGCCCCGACTCCTCCAGCGCGTCCCGCAGCAGCTCCTCGTGGCGCTGCGAGCCGACCTTGTTCAGGATCACCCCGCCGATCCGCACCTGCGGATCCCACGAGGCGAAGCCGTGCGCCAGCGCGGCCACCGACCGCGACTGGGAGGAGGCGTCGACGACCAGCACCACGGGCGCCCGCAGCAGCTTCGACACCTGGGCGGTCGACGCCAGCTCCCCCTGCCCCGACGCCCCGTCGTACAGCCCCATCACCCCCTCGACCACCGCCAGGTCGCACCCGGCCGCCCCGTGCGCGAACAGCGGGGCGACCGCACCGGGGCCGCACATGTACGCGTCGAGGTTGCGCCCCGGCCGCCCCGTGGCCAGCGTGTGGTAGCCGGGGTCGATGTAGTCGGGGCCGACCTTGTGCGGGGACACGGCCAGGCCGCGCCGCGCGAAGGCGGCCATCAGACCCGTCGCGACGGTGGTCTTGCCGCTGCCCGAGGAGGGCGCGGCGATCACCAGACGTGGAACCGTCACCGGGCCGCCCCCGTGGCGCGCGTCACCATTCGATGCCCCGCTGACCCTTCTGCCCGGCGTCCATCGGGTGCTTGACCTTGGACATCTCGGTCACCAGATCCGCGGCGTCCAGCAGCGCCTGCGGCGCGTTGCGGCCGGTGATGACCACATGCTGGGTGCCGGGACGCTCACGCAGCACCTCGATCACCTCGTCGGTGCTGATCCACCCCCAGTGCATCGGGTACGCGAACTCGTCGAGGACGTACAGCCGGTACGTCTCGGCCGCCAGGTCGCGCTTGATCTGCTCCCAGCCCTCGCGCGCCGCCTCCTCGTTGTCCACCTGGCCGTCGCGCTGGACCCATGACCAGCCCTCGCCCATCTTGTGCCAGACGACCGGGCCGCCCTCGCCGCTCGCACCGAGGACCTTCAGCGCGTTCTCCTCGCCGACCTTCCACTTCGCCGACTTGACGAACTGGAAGACGCCCACGGGCCACCCCTGATTCCAGGCGCGCAGCGCCATCCCGAAGGCTGCCGTCGACTTCCCCTTGCCGGTGCCGGTGTGCACCATCAGCAGCGGCCGGTTGCGGCGCTGACGGGTGGTGAGCCCGTCGTCCGGCACGGTGGTCGGCTGTCCCTGCGGCATTACGCGGCCCTCCTGTTGGTTTCCCTCCGGCCGGCGCCGCGCCGGCCGGTCTCCCGGCCGCCCGCGTCCCGGACGCCCTTGACGAGTCCGGCGATCGCGTCGGCCCGCAGCTCGTCCAGGGTCACGGCGCCACCGCCGAGATCCCGGGCCAGCCCGGCCGCGAGCCCGAGCCGAACCGGCCCCGACTCGCAGTCCACGACGACGGACGCGGTGCCCTGCGCGGCGTGCAGCCGCGCCGCCCGGGACGCCAGTGCCACCGGCCCCGGGCCCCCGGTCGCCCGGCCGTCGGTCACCACGACCAGCAGCGGACGGCGCGAGGGATCGCGCAGCCGCTCCACCCGCAGCACCTCATGGGCCTTCAGCAGCCCGGCCGCCACGGGGGTGCGCCCGCCCGTGGGCAGCAGTTCGAGCCGGGCCGCCGCCGCGTCCACCGACGACGTCGGCGGCAGCACCACCTCGGCGTCCCGGCCCCGGAAGGTGACCAGCCCGACCTTGTCCCGCCGCTGGTACGCGTCCAGCAGCAGCGACAGCACCGCGCCCTTCACGGCTGCCATCCGCTGCCGGGCAGCCATCGACCCGGAGGCGTCCACCACGAAGAGCACCAGGTTCCCCTCGCGCCCCTCCCGCGTCGCCTGCCGCAGATCGTCCCGCCGGACCACCAGCCCGCGCCCCGACCGCCCGCGCGCCCGCTGGTGCGGGGCGGCGGCCCGTACCGTCGCCGACAGGTGCAGCTTGGTCAGGGCGCCCTCCGGGCGTCGCGCGCCGGTGGTGCGCCCGTGCTCGGTACGCGCCCGGGACCGGCGCCCCGCCGCGCCCTCGCCCAGCCCGGGGACGCTCAGCATCTTCGTACGGAACGGCTCGGTGGCGCCCACCGGCCGCTGCTCGCCGCCCCCGGACGGCTGCGCCTGTCCCTGTCCCTGGCCCTGCTCCGGTACGGACGGGGCCGACGCGTCGTCGGCGTCCTGGCCGGGGCGCGGCGGTGTGCCGGGGGCATCGTCCCGCGGGGGCCGCCCGCCGCCACCGGGGCCGTCCGGGTCCGGGCCGTCGTCCTCGCCGTTCTGCTCCAGCGTGTCGTCCAGCTTGTCCTCGTCGAGCCCCGGCGCGTCGAAGGGATTGCGCCGCCGCCGGTGCGGAAGGGCGAGCAGGGCCGCCTGCCGCACGTCCTCGGCGAGCACCTCCGTGCGCCCCGCCCAGGCGGCCAGCGCCGTGGCCGTCCGCGCCATCACGATGTCCGCGCGCATCCCGTCGACCTCGAAGGCCGCGCAGGTCGCGGCGATCTGCCGCAGCGGAGCATCACCGAGGCGCACCCCGGGCAGCAGCTCCCGCGCGGCGGCGATCCTCGCCCGCAGCGCCTCCTCCTCGTCGGCCCAGCCGGCCGCGAAGCCCGCGGGGTCGTCGTCGTACGCCAGCCGCCGCCGCACCACCTCGACCCGCTGGTCGGTCTCCCGGGACGCGGCGACCTCCACGGTCAGCCCGAACCGGTCGAGCAGCTGCGGCCGCAGCTCGCCCTCCTCCGGGTTCATCGTCCCCACGAGCAGGAAACGCGCCGCGTGCCGGACCGAGACGCCCTCACGCTCCACGTACGACGCGCCCATGGCGGCGGCGTCCAGCAGCAGGTCCACCAGGTGGTCGTGGAGCAGGTTGACCTCGTCGACGTAGAGGATCCCGCGGTGCGCGTCGGCCAGCAGGCCCGGCTCGAACGCCTTCACGCCCTCCGCGAGCGCCCGCTCGATGTCGAGCGCCCCCACGAGCCGGTCCTCCGACGCGCCGACCGGCAGCTCCACCATCCGGGCGTCCCGTGACACTCCGGCGCCCGGCTCGTGCGGGCCGTCCGGACACGCCGGGTCGGCCGCCGCCGGATCACAGGAGAACCGGCACCCGGCCACGACGGCCACCGGTGGCAGCAGCGCCGAGAGCGCGCGTACGGCGGTGCTCTTCGCGGTGCCCTTCTCACCCCGCACCAGCACACCGCCGATGCCCGGCGAGACGGAGTTGAGCAACAGGGCGAGTTGCAGGTCCTGCTGCCCGACGACGGCGGTGAACGGGAAATGCGTACTCACTGGGCGGTCCTTCCTGCGCTTTCGGCGGTTCCTGTGATTTCTGTGGCCCCTGTGGTTCCTGCGGCCTCTTCGGGCGCGGAGGCGGGGGAGCGGGGGCCGCCGGGCGCTCCGGGAGCGACGAACGGCAGTCCGGACGGCGCGCCCGACTCGATGAGCCGGAGCAGCGCGTCGGTGTCGGCGTGTTCCTCTATCAGGTCGCCGAGGCGGTCGAGCTGTTCCTCGCGCAGCGCGCCGAAGGAGGTGTCGGGGGCGGGGACGAACCGCCGTCCCGCGGCCTGTGCGACCTCGGTCAGGAAGCGGCGGCGGAACACGTCGCTCTCCAGCGAACCGTGCCAGTGGGTGCCCCACACGGACCCCACCCGGCAGCCGTCCAGGAACGCCTCCCCGCCGCGCACGTCCGCCACCCCGTGATGGATCTCGTACCCCTCCACGGGCGCGCCGAGCGCCTCGCCGACCGGCCGGGCCAGGGTCTTCTCCCGGTCGAAGCGGATGTGTACGGGGAGCAGGCGCAGGCCCTCGACCAGACCGGCCCGGGACTCCACCTCGTCCTCGATGCGCTCGCCCAGGAGCTGGAAGCCGCCGCAGATGCCGAGGACGGGCCGCCCCTCGGCCGCGCGCCGCGCCAGAGCGTCGGCGAGACCGCGTTCCCGCAGCCAGGCCAGTGCCTTCACGGTGCCCCGGGTGCCCGGCACCACGACCAGGTCGGCGTCGGACAGCTCTTCGGCCCGGTCCACGAACCGGACGACGACCCCGGGCTCGGCCGCCAGCGCGTCCACATCGGTGAAGTTCGACATCAACGGCACCGCGCACACCGCGACCCGCAGCACGTCCGCGCCGTGCGGCGGCGCGACGGCCGACTCGCGCACCGCCCCGCGCAGCGAGACCCGCAGCCCGTCCTCCTCGTCGATGCCGAGCCCGTGGGCGAAGGGCAGCACCCCGTACGTCGGCCGTCCGGTCAGCTCGCGCAGCATGTCCAGGCCGGGCTCCAGCAGCGACACGTCACCGCGGAACTTGTTCACCAGATAGCCCGCGACCAGCGCCTGGTCCTCGGCGGCCAGCAGCGCCGTCGTACCGAAGAACGACGCGAAGACGCCGCCCCGGTCGATGTCGCCGACCACCACGACCGGGAAGCCCGCCGCCCGCGCGATGCCCATGTTCACGATGTCGGTGCGCCGCAGGTTGATCTCGGCCGGGCTGCCCGCCCCCTCGCAGATCACCGCGTCGTACGTGGCCCGCAACTGCTCCAGGCAGTCCACGACCGTGCCGAACAGGGCCTCCTGGCGGCCGCCGTGGTAGCCGCGCGCGCTCATCTCGCCGACCGGCTTCCCCATCAGGACGACCTGGCTGGAGCGGTCGCCGCCGGGCTTCAGCAGGACCGGGTTCATCAGCGCGGTCGGCTCGACGCGGGCGGCCTGGGCCTGCATGGCCTGGGCGCGCCCGATCTCGGCGCCCTCACGGGTGACGAACGAGTTCAGTGACATGTTCTGCGCTTTGAAGGGCGCCACCTTCACGCCCCGGCGCACCAGCCAGCGGCAGATGCCCGCCGTGACGACGCTCTTGCCCGCGTCCGAGGTGGTCCCGGCGACCAGCAGCCCGCCGCTCATGAGGTCCTCCGTCCCGCGCCGCGCGGCCCCGCCGCCCTGCGCGCACCGATCCGTCGTACGGCGCAGGCCGCGCCGAGCCGTCCCGCCACGCACACGCCGAGAGCCAGCGCGCTCACGCGACGCGACAGCCGCACCGCGCGTTCGATGTCCGCGCTCTCCACCGCGC
The DNA here is from genome assembly GCF_042883525.1 of Streptomyces sp. NPDC058195. NCBI lineage: Bacteria > Bacillati > Actinomycetota > Actinomycetes > Kitasatosporales > Streptomycetaceae > Streptomyces > Streptomyces sp. NPDC058195. The sequence continues at coordinate 69,047 of NZ_JBHVVM010000010.1, read as the reverse complement.
GGCCGCTCTCCCCGTTGAGTACCGCACGGTGCTCCACCCGGCCCCCGTACGCGAGAGTCCCGCCCAGCCGTACGCCGAGCGCCCCCGCGAACGCGGCCTCCACCGGGCCCGCGTTGGGGCTCGGGTGCTGGGCCGCGTCGGCCCGCCAGGCGTGGAGCGCGCCCCTCGGGCGCCCCCCGGCGGCCACCGCGAGCAGGGCGGTGAGCCGGGCGCCGGGCCAGCCCGCGAGGTCGTCGAGGCGGGCCGAGGCCCAGCCGTAGCGGCGCAGGCGCGGCGATGTGTGGCCGACCATGGCGTCGAGGGTGTTGACCGCCCGGAAACCGGCCAGCCCGGGAACCCCGGCCAGCGCGCCCCACACCAGGGCGCCGACCACGGCGTCCGAGGTGTTCTCCGCCACGGACTCCACGACGGCGCGGGCGATCTGCGGCCCGTCCAGGGCCTCCGGATCGCGCCCGCACAGATGGGGCAGCCGTTCACGGGCCAGGGCGAGGTCACCGGCGTCCAGGGCGCCGCCGATGGCCCGCGCCTCCCGGCCCAGGGACGTACCGCCGACGACGGACCAGGTGGCGGCGGCGGTCAGCGCCACGGAGGCGGCGGGACTGCGGCGTACCGCGCGGGCGGCCAGCGCGGCACCGCCAGCGGCGGCTCCGGCGCAGACCAGGGTGTGCAGCGCGCCCCAGCCGCGGTGGTCGTGCCACAGGCGGCGCTCGACGCCCGCCGCGGCCCGCCCGAAGGCGGCGACCGGATGGCCCCTGCGGGGGTCACCGAGCAGCAGGTCGCCGATCAGACCGGCGGTGGCGCCGTACGCGAAGATGCGGTCGGCTCGCACGGCTCAGCCGGCCGTCGCGCCGCGGAGGGTTCTCGTACGACAGGACCTGGGGCCTGGGACAGCGGGCACACGGCGGCCGGGCATGGCGATATGTCCTCACTCAGGGTCCGCGCCCTGGTTCGACGTGACGGGCGACGAGAGTCTCCTGGCTCCCGGATCCGCGGGCCCCCGGCCTTCCAGCCCGCTCGCGCGCGCCGTGACGTCCGGTGTGGGGGACCGCTCCCCGGTGACAGTGGCGGGACCGCGCCGGATTCGCACCGGCTTCCTCTGCTGTCGCCGTAATTGGCTCCGGCAGTCCACCACGCCCCGCGAAGGCCCGTCAACCTACCGTTGACCTGCGGCGGCGCAGTGTGCTGATACCCACATCGGGCCGGACACCCGGGGTGTCCGGCCCGATCGGGGCGTACGCGGTGCGGTTCAGGCGACGATCAGATAGATGCCGTACCCGACGGCCGCCGCGCACAGCGCGAAGCAGGCGTACGCACCGGCGCGGGCCAGCAGCAGCGAGCCGCCGGAGCCGCCCTGTGCCGCGGGTTCGGCCTGCTTGGAGAGGCCGACGATGCCCAGGGTGAAGAGGCCCACCAGCGCGACGGTGACCACGAGGGAGACGCCGAACACGGAACCGAGGGCTGCCCAGTCGATTTTCATGCTGAATCCTTAGACGGTCGGGATCGGGGCGACCGGTCAGACGGTGGCGGGCTGCGCCGGGTCCTGGGGGGTGACGGACGCGGCGGGGACGGCGGCCATGACGGTCGCGGCCGAAACCTGGGCCGCGGTGGGCGGCGGGCTGACGGCGGCGATGGCCGTGGTGACGACGCCCGCGGGCTCGGCCGGGGCGACATCGTCGTGGCCGACCGGCTTGCGACGGGAGAGCAGCCAGATCGAGCCGGAGCCCAGGACCAGCAGCGCCGCGACGACGATCACTCCCCAGGTGCCCTGCTTGGTGAGCAGCTCCGCGCCCGCCCCGACCAGACCGGCGGCCGGCAGGGTCAGGCCCCAGGCCACGAACATCCGGGTGGCGGTGGACCAGCGGACCACACCGCCCTGACGGCCGAGGCCCGCGCCCATCACGGCGCCGGAGCAGGACTGGGTGGTGGAGAGCGAGAAGCCGAGGTGCGAGGAGGCCAGGATGACCGTGGCGGCGCTGGTCTGAGCGGCGAAGCCCTGCGGCGGCCTGAGGTCGGTGAGGCCGCTGCCCATGGTGCGGATGATGCGCCAGCCGCCCAGGTAGGTGCCGAGCGCGATGGCCAGACCCGCGGACACGATCACCCAGACCGGCGGGTTGGACCCGGGGCTCAGGACCCCGCCGGTGACCAGGGCCAGGGTGATGATGCCCATGGTCTTCTGCGCGTCATTGGTGCCGTGGGCGAGGGAGACCAGCCCGGCCGAGGCGATCTGCCCGGCCCGGTAGCCCTTGGCGGTGGCCCGTTCCTGGGCCTCGTCGCGGATCTTCCCGCCGATCCGGTACGTCAGCCGCGTGGCCAGCAGCGCGGCGAGACCGGCGACGACCGGGGCGGCGATCGCGGGGAGCAGCACTTTGGTGACGACGGTGCCGCCGTTGACGGACGACCAGCCCGCCGACATCACGGCCGCGCCGATCAGACCGCCGAACAGGGCGTGCGACGAGCTGGACGGCAGCCCGACCAGCCAGGTCAGCAGATTCCACAGAATGGCGCCGACGAGCGCCGCGAAGATCACTTCTGTTCGGAGCCCGTCCTCGTTGACGATCCCGCCGGAGATCGTCCTGGCGACCTCCACCGACAGGAACGCGCCGACGAGGTTGAGAACGGCGGACATGGCCACCGCGGTCTTCGGTCTGAGCGCACCGGTCGAGATGGTGGTCGCCATCGCGTTCGCGGTGTCATGGAAACCGTTCGTGAAATCGAACACTAGAGCTGTCACGATCACAATCGCGAGGAGCAGCGTGATGTGTTCCATTTACCCAGGCAATCGTTCGACGTCATTGGCATGTGGACCGTAGGCAACCTGGGTAAACGGAAGATGAACTGGGGAGGGCACTGTGGTGACTCCAACCGGAGTCACATCATTCCGTTTACGGTCGGCCCCGTACGCCGGGACGTTCCCCCGGGAGGGTGGAACGCTGTGGTCCGGTCGGCCCCGTACCCATCGATCCCCCGGGCTGACAGGATCGGTCCATGAGCGATCAGCTTCGGCGCATGAGCGATCAGCAGCGGGACGCGATCGGGCGGGCCTGGGACGGGGTCGTCGCCACCGCGCGGCGGACGGCGGCCGAGGGGCTCGTCGTCGGGACCTCGGGAAACGTGTCGGCGCGGGTCGGCTCCACCATTCTGGTCACACCGAGCGGAGTGCCCTACGACCGGCTGGGCCCCGAGGACGCCGTGGGCGTCGATCCGGAAGGCAACCGCCTCTTCGGCGCGATGGCCCCGACCAGCGAGCTCCCACTCCACCTCGCCGTCTACCGGAACACCGACGCCGCCGCCGTCGTCCACACCCACGCGGTGCACGCCACGGCCGTCTCCACCCTCGTCACCGAGATCCCCCCGGTCCACTACGCCGCGGCCATGCTCGGCGGCCCCGTCCGCGTCGCCGCCTACGCCCGCTACGGCACCCCGGAACTGGCCGCGCACATGCTCACGGCCCTCCGGGACCGCACAGGCTGCCTGCTCCGCAACCACGGCACCGTCACCTACGGCACCACCCTGGACCAGGCGTACGACCGGACCGCCCAGCTCGAATGGCTCTGCAGGCTCTGGCTCACCGCGAGCTCCGTCCCCGGGCACACCCCGAGCCTGCTCACCCCGGAGCAGCTGGACGAGGTGGGTGAGGCACTCAAAGGGTACGGACAGCCGGGCTGACCCGACCGGTCCAACGGCCGGCCCCGTCCGCTGGCAGCGCACCCCGCCCGCCACGACACTGAAGCCGTGCGCCCGGCAACGATCACGGCAGCAGCCGTCACCACGGTCCTCGGCGTCGGCGCGGCGGCGGTCGCGGCCGGCCGGTACGCCAGCGACGTCGCCCTCAGGGCCCCGGCCGGGCGGCCGCTCCCCGCCGACCGCAGGCTCACCGTCCACGCCACGGCGGCCGGGCAGGTCACCCTCACCCGCTCCTTCACCGCACTGCGCCCCGGCACGTACGGACTGGTCGGCGACGACGTCCACGCCGTGGTCGGCCCGGTGATCGAGCACGCCCACCACGCCCCCGACACCGTCGTCCGGCGGCTGGAACGCGTGGACCGGGGCACCCTGGAGCCCGGCGCCAAGGTCCGCGTCACCCCGCAGCTGTACAGCGGCGACCCGTTCCTCGCCCTCGGCCTCAGCCACAAGGAGGTCGAGATCCCGGGCGAACTCGGCGCCCTGCCCGCCTGGTTCCTGCCCGGCCCCCGCGACACCTGGGTCATCACCGTGCACGGCCTCGGCACCACCCGGGAACACCCCATGAACCTCATGGGGTTCCTCCACGACCTGCGGCTGCCCGTGCTCGACCTCGCCTACCGCGGCGACGCCGGTGCCCCGCGTTCGCCCGACGGCCTCGTCCATCTCGGCGAATCCGAGTGGCGCGACCTGGACGCCGCGATCCGCTTCGCCGTCCGCTACGGGGCCCGCGACGTCGTCCTGCACGGCTGGTCCACCGGTGCCTCGATGGCGCTGCACGCGGCCGTCAACTCCGCCCTGCGCGACCGGATCAGCGGGCTCGTCCTGGACTCCCCGGTCCTGGACTGGGCCGCCACCCTGCGCGCCCTGGCCGTCGCCCGCGGCGTCCCGGCCGTCCTGCTGCCGCTCGCCCTCCGCGCCGCCGAGGGACAGACCGGGCTGCACGGCGCCCGGCTGCTGGACGAGTCCCTCGCCCAGGCGCTGAACGCCCCGACCCTGATCTTCCACGGCCCCGACGACCAGCTCGCCCCCTGGCAGCCGACCCGCGACCTCGCCGCGCGCCGCCCCGGCCTGATCGCCCTGCACACCGTCCCGCAGGCACCGCACGCGGCGATGTGGAACGCCGATCCGGCCCGCTACGAGGAGACCCTGCGCCGCTTCCTGACCCCCTTGATGTGACCCGATGAAAGAGGAATCGGCCCCATTGGTCCCGGAGGCCGTCCACCGGCCGCTCCACCGGGAATTCGGGTTCCGTTTGGGCTTTCGGGCCGTCAGGGGCAAGACTGCTACCCGTGACGTCCCGTAACCCGCGCGACTCCAGGCTGCGACTTGTCCGCCCGCGACCCCTCGCCACCGCTCGCAAGGCCGTGACCACCCGGCGCACCAGGCCGGCCCCCCGCCCGCCGGAGGGCACCCCACCCCGGTCGGAACTGGCCCGCCAGGCCAGGACCGCCCTCGCCGACGCCGTACGGATCGCCCGCTGGGCGGCCGACGGCGCGATCCCCGGCGCCCCACCGCTCGCCGCCCAGGCGCTCCAACGGGCCGCGACCGCTCTGGAATTGTCCCCGGCCCAGGTGCGCTCCGGCTGGGACCGGGCCAGGCTCGCCGGACTGGTCGAACTGCACGGTGACACCGCACGCCCCGGCTGGCGGCTGCGCGCCTGGGACCGCGACGACTCCGCCGTGCTCCGCGGCTGGGTGGCGCTCTTCGACGCCTGGTCGCTCGTCCACCCGGCGCCCGCGGACCTGGAATCCACCGCCGTCGCCGAGGCCGTCGAAGCCGTGCCCCAGGTCCTCTCCCTCCTCCAGCTCTCGGCCGGTCCGGTCACCGTGCCCGCCCTGCTGGACCTGCTCGGCCAGCGCGTCACCGAACTCCGCGAGGAGCGCTGCGAGGTGCCGTACGGGCCGCTGCCCGGACCGGTCGAGCCCGCCCCGCCCGCCGACCCCGCCGCCCTGCTGGACTGGGCCCTGGAGGGGCTGGCCGCCGTCGGCGCGCTCACCCTCGCCGCGGACAACGCCACCCTCACCCCGCTCGGCAACTGGGCGGTCTGGGTCAAGCTGGAACAGATCTGCGTCGCCGCCCAGAGCCCGGCCGGGAACATCGAGCAGTCCGCCGCCGACATGCTGCGCGGCTGCGCCCGGCTCACTCCCGGCCCCGCCCGCGACGAATACCGGGCCTGGCTGGCCGCCCGCCCCGTCGGCAGCGCCGTCGCCGAACTCCTCGACGTCGCCCGGGGCGAGGACGCCCTCCTGCGCGGGCTCGCCTTCGAGGCGCTCCGTGTCGTCGGCGCCCCCGCCGAGCCCGAGGTCCGCGCGGTCCTCGGCGACTCCTCGCTGCGCCCCTACGCGCTGCTCTGGCTGGCCGAGTACGACGGGGCCGATCCCGAGGACGCCCCGGACGTGCTCAGCCGCGAGGAGGCCACCTGGCTCTGGGTCGACACCGCGGCGGCGGTCGCCGACCACGGTGAGACCGGACTGCTGGTCCGCCACCTCGACTCGGCCGTCCAGGGCACCGTGCCCGCCCTGCTGGAGGAGGTACGGGCCGTCGGCCACCCGCGCACCGTGCAGGTGCTGGTGGCCCTGGCCGCCGCGCACCCGGACCCCGCGCTGGCCAAGGCGGTGCGCCGGGCCGCGTTCCAGGTGCACACCGGCGGCGCCTGACCCCCCGGGCCTGACCCCCCGGGCCTGACACCCCCGCGTCGCCCAGGCCCGTCCCCGGGCCCGTCCGGCGCGGGGGGTCAGCCCGCCGATCCCGGCGCGTACGTCCCAAAGCTCCACACGTTGCCCTCGGCGTCCCGCGCCATGTAGTCGCGCGCGCCGTAGTCCTGGTCGGTGGGCGGCATCAGGATCTCCACCCCGTGCTCCACCGCTCTGGCGTGGTGCGCGTCGATCTCCTCGACCACCACGTAGACGCCGGCGGGCCCGGCGTCCCGCATCGCCCTGGAGAAGACGCCGTCCCGGCCCTTGGACCCCAGCATCACCCTGCCGTTGCCGCAGGACAGCTCAGCGTGGAGCACCTGGCCGTCCTCGCCCTCGTACACCGCCTCCTGGGTGAAGCCGAAGGCCTCCGTCAGCGTCCTGATCGCGGCCTGCGCGTCCTCGTACAGGATCGCCGGGTAGATCGTCGGAACTCCGGCCGCTGCGCTCGCCACGGCGCTCACCCCTCTTCCTCCGTGTCTCCTCGCCCTGCTCCGGCGATCCGCCTGTGTGATCTGCCTCTCAGTCTTCCACCGGGCACCGGCGGCGGCCCGCCCGACGCGGCTCCCGGCCGGGCCGGGCCCGGGGGTGGTGCTCAGCGGAAGGTGTCGCAGGAGGCCAGGTCGCCGTCGCGGTAGCCGGTGGCGAACCACTGCTGGCGCTGTGCGGCCGAGCCGTGCGTCCAGGACTCCGGGGTGACCCGGCCCTGGAACTTCTCCTGGATCCGGTCGTCGCCGACCGCGGCCGCGGCGTCGAGCCCGTCCCGGATGTCCGCCGGGGTCAGCGAGGTGATCAGGGGCCGCCCGGTCGTTTCGTCGGGCGTGGTCGTCGCGTGGTGGGCCCAGACCCCGGCGTAGCAGTCCGCCTGGAGCTCCACCCGGACCGCGTTGCTGCCGGCACCGGTCATGCCGTCCTGCGACCGCTGGAGCGTGCCCAGCAGGTCCTGCACGTGGTGGCCGTACTCATGGGCGACGACGTAGGCCTGGGCGAACGGGCCGCCACTGGAGCCGAACTTCGACCGCAGCTCGTCGAAGAAGCCCAGGTCGAGATAGACCTGCTGGTCACCTGGGCAGTAGAACGGCCCGACCGCCGAGGTCGCGGCGCCGCACGCGGTGCCGATCCGGTCGCTGAACAGAACCGTCCGGGACGGTGTGTACGTGGCCCCGCGCTGCCGGAACTCCTGCTTCCAGTAGTCCTGCACACTGTTGACCACCGCCACGGTCCGGCAGTCGTCCCGGGTGTTCGCGTCCCGCCCCGTCCGGCAGGACTGCTCCACCTGGGCGGCCGTGGAGGGGGTCGGTGCCGTGTCCGGCCCGCCGGACGACAAACCGAGCTGTTCGGGTCCGACCCCGAAGAAGAGCCCCAGCAGCAGCGCGATGATCCCGACGATGCCGCCGCCCACGGTGGCCCTGCCGCCCGGGATCCGGCTGCCGCGCACGTCCTGGACCTCGGACGTGTCCAGGCCGGCGTCGTCGTCGAACTGCATGGGGCACCGTCTTCCGCTCCGGCCGCTGTGGCCCCCCGCTTTTGCCGAGTATCGGGCAGGTCACACCACATCGCTCTTTTTCGGTCGCGTGGCGGGGCGGGGCGGAGCGGGGCGGGCCGGTGCCGGGGCGTGCGCGGAAAAGCAGTTGCACACCGCCAGTAGAATGGCCGCATGGCAATTCTCCTTGTGCATTAGCGGCGTCGAGACATCTCCGCCCTCGTCCCGTAAGCCGTTCCGACCGCCCTGGAGTATTACCGTGATCACCGCCTCCGGCATTGAGCTGCGTGCCGGCGCCCGCATCCTCATCGAGTCCGCCTCCTTCCGTATCGCCAAGGGCGACCGCATCGGCCTCGTCGGCCGCAACGGAGCGGGCAAGACCACGCTCACCAAGTGCCTCGCGGGCGAGGGCAGCCCCGTCGGCGGCACCATCACCCGCTCCGGCGAGGTGGGCTACCTCCCGCAGGACCCCCGCTCCGGCGACCTCGACGTGCTGGCCCGCGACCGCATCCTCTCCGCCCGCGGCCTCGACGAGATCCTGCGCAAGATGCGGGAGAACGAGGACCGGATGGCGAACGGCAAGGGCGCCACCCGCGAGAAGGCCATGAAGAGGTACGAACGGCTGGAGACGGAGTTCCTCACCAAGGGCGGATACGCCGCCGAGGCCGAGGCCGCCACCATCGCCGCCGCGCTCAGCCTGCCCGACCGGGTGCTCGGCCAGCCGCTCCACACGCTCTCCGGCGGTCAGCGCCGCCGCGTGGAGCTGGCCCGCATCCTCTTCTCGGACGCCGACATCCTGCTGCTCGACGAGCCGACCAACCACCTCGACGCCGACTCCGTCGTCTGGCTGCGCGACTACCTCAAGACCTACCGCGGCGGCTTCATCGTGATCTCGCACGACGCCGAGCTGGTCGAGACGGTCGTCAACAAGGTCTTCTACCTCGACGCCAACCGCGCCCAGATCGACATCTACAACATGGGCTGGAAGCTCTACCAGCAGCAGCGCGAGGCCGACGAGAAGCGTCGCAAGCGTGAGCGACAGAACGCCGAGAAGAAGGCCGCGGCCCTCAACTCCCAGGCCGACAAGATGCGCGCCAAGGCCACCAAGACCGTCGCCGCGCAGAACATGGCCAAGCGTGCCGAGCGGCTGCTGTCCGGACTGGAGGCGGTCCGCGTCTCCGACAAGGTCGCCAAGCTCCGCTTCCCCGAGCCCGCCCCCTGCGGCAAGACTCCCCTGATGGCGGAGGGGCTCTCCAAGTCGTACGGATCGCTGGAGATCTTCACCGACGTCGACCTCGCCATCGACAAGGGCTCCCGGGTCGTCATCCTCGGCCTCAACGGCGCGGGCAAGACCACCCTGCTGCGGCTCCTCGGCGCCGCCGAGAAGCCCGACACCGGCCGGATCGTCGAGGGCCACGGCCTCAAGCTCGGCTACTACGCCCAGGAGCACGAGACCCTCGACCCGGACCGCACGGTCCTGGAGAACATGCGCTCGGCGGCGCCCGACCTCGACCTCGTCGAGGTCCGCAAGACGCTGGGCTCCTTCCTCTTCTCCGGTGACGACGTCGACAAGCCCGCCGGGGTCCTCTCCGGCGGCGAGAAGACCCGCCTCGCCCTGGCGACCCTGGTGGTCTCCTCCGCCAACGTGCTCCTCCTGGACGAGCCGACGAACAACCTGGACCCGGCCAGCCGCGAGGAGATCCTCGGCGCGCTGCGTACGTACAAGGGCGCCGTCGTTCTCGTCACGCACGACGAGGGAGCGGTCGAGGCCCTCCAGCCGGAGCGCATCATCCTGCTGCCGGACGGGGTCGAGGACCTGTGGGGCGCGGACTACCGGGACCTGGTCGCGCTGGCCTGATCCGGCCTGCCGCCCTCCTGGTCCCCCCTGTATGGATCATTCGGCCTACGCGTGATCCATCATCTGCGTGAGGGCGTCTCGTACCCGGTCGCGAGGCCCGGCGGAAACCCGCCGGGCCCACCCGTATGGCAGGCAGCCACGCCCGGACGGCCCTGACCTGCCAGTTCGTCCCGGACGGCGTCCCGCCCGCCGCCGCAACCCCACGGAATGCGGGGTTCCAGACACTTCCGGCCCCTCCTCGGACGCCAACGCGCGCGCACAGACCTTGCCGAATGGGTGGCCAGGAAGCCCCCGAGGGGTGATCATGAGAGTCCAGAGCGCACTTCCCATGAGGAGGCACGGGTGGCCGAGACTCTGAAGAAGGGCAGCCGGGTGACCGGCGCCGCGCGCGACAAGCTCGCGGCAGACCTGAAGAAGAAGTACGACTCCGGTGCGAGCATCCGGGCGCTGGCCGAAGAGACCGGCCGGTCCTACGGATTCGTCCACCGGATGCTCAGCGAGTCCGGAGTCACGCTGCGGGGACGCGGCGGAGCGACACGGGGCAAGAAGGCCACCACGGCCTGACGGCCCCGGCGGTCGGGACAGGCCGCAGGGCCCGTCCCGGGGCCCCTCGGTTCGGTGGTGCCACCCGGTCGGCAGCGATGCGGACCGGGTGGTTACTGTTCAGTCACTTAGCTCCGCACGTTGACTGCACCGATCCGGAGGCGCCCCATGACCTCGCTCGACCCCGTGCTCGACAAGGACGGCGTACGACTCACCGTCGATGACGCGGTCGCCACGGTGACCCTCACCAATCCGGCCAGGCGCAACGCCCAGTCTCCCGCTCTGTGGCGGGCGTTGACGGAAGCCGGGCGGGCGCTGCCCGGCAGCGTGCGGGTCGTCGTGCTCCGTGGCGAGGGCAAGTCCTTCTCCGCGGGGCTGGACCGGCAGGCGTTCACCCCCGAGGGGTTCGACGGTGAGCCGTCCTTCCTCGACATGGCGCGCGGCTCGCAGGACGAGCTCGACGCGACCATCGCCGAGTACCAGGAGGCGTTCACCTGGTGGCGCCGCAACGACCTCGTGTCGATAGCGGCCGTCCAGGGGCACGCGATCGGTGCCGGTTTCCAGCTCGCCCTCGCCTGCGATCTGCGGATCGTCGCCGAGGACGTGCAGTTCGCCATGCGCGAGACCAGCCTGGGCCTGGTGCCCGACCTCACCGGTACGCACCCCCTGGTGCACCTGGTGGGGTACGCCCGCGCGCTGGAGATCTGCGCCACCGGCCGCTTCGTGCACGCCGAGGAGGCCGAGCGCACCGGGCTGGCCAATCTCGTGGTGCCCGCCGATGAGCTGGACGCGGCGGCCCGGGACCTGGCCGGCGCGCTGCTGGCCGCCCCGCGCGACGCCGTGGTGGAGACCAAGGCGCTGCTGGGCGGTGCCGTCACGCGCGGATACGAGGAGCAGCGCGCCGCCGAGCGCGCCGCGCAGGGCCGCCGGCTGCGCGACCTGGCGGGCCTCGCCGACTGAGCCCGCGGCCGTGACCGGCTCGCGGGGCGGGCCCGTATCGCGGACCCGCCCCGCGCTCAGTCCCGCCCGACCACCGCGGTGACCAGCACCGCGACCGGGGGCGCCCCCGTCACCGCGGCCACCGCGCCCCGCACCGCGCGGGCCACGTCGAGCGCCCGGTGGTCCGCGTCCGCCGCCAGCTCGATCCGGGCCCCCTCCAGGCCCCGGCGCGCCGTGTGCCCAGGCGTGCGGGTGAGCGTCACCACACCCCAGGCGCCCGCCGCCGCCTCCTCCAGCGCGCCCTGGGCCCGCACCCCGTGCACCTCAGGATCCGTGACCGGGGCGGGCGTGTCCGGCGCCGCGTCCAGCAGATCCGTCACCCGGAGGTCCACCGCGCCGATCACCAGGCCGAGCCGCTGATCGGCCGCTGCCAGCAGCGCCGCGCGCAGGGCCCCGGCCGACTCGGGCAGCGGCCGCCCGGCCACCGCCGCCATGGCCGCCTCGATCCGCAGAGCCCCCGGCGCCGCGCCCGGCGTCGCCTCCGGACCGGCCGCCGAGATCCGGACCGCCCCGAGGACGGGGCCGGGGTCCGGCCCCGTCACCGCACTCCGCAGCACCGCGACCGCGGCCCGCTCGGTGATCCAGGCCCCGTCCGCCGGGCCGCCCAGCGGCAGCAGCCGGCCGGGGCCCCGGGGCCGTCGCCGGGTCCGGGCCGGGCCGACCCGGACGGCGGAGCCCGTGTCCCGCCGGTCTGCCGCCACCCATCCGTCGGCCCCGCTCGGGCCGTCAGCCGTCGTCATCTCCCCAGCCTGCCGCATCCATGACGCGAGACCAGGCAAGCGCACCTAATGTGGGCAAAGAGGCCCAAACCTGCCCCGAAGGGAAATGTGGCGATGACCGAAACCACGCAGCGGAACCGGCCCGAGAACCCCGACAAGGAATCGGGCCCGCTCACCAAGCGCGGCCAGGGCGCCCCCGCCACCCGTGGCCGTACGACCATCGCCGACGGGGTGGTCGAGAAGATCGCGGGCATGGCGGCCCGCGACGTGGTCGGCGTCCATGCGATGGGCAGCGGCCTCTCGAGGACCTTCGGCGCGGTGCGCGACCGGGTGCCCGGCGGAGGCAAATCCGTCACCCGAGGGGTCAAGGCGGAGGTCGGGGAGTCCCAGACCGCGCTCGATCTGGAGATCGTCGTCGACTACGGCGTCTCCATCGGCGAGGTCGCCCGCGATGTACGGGAGAACGTGGTCGCCGCGGTCGAGCGGATGACCGGACTGGAGGTCGTCGAGGTCAACATCGCGGTCAGCGACGTGAAGCTGCCCGACGAGACCGATGACGACGACCACCCCGAGCCACGCCTCCAGTAATGGTCACGGCCGGTCAGCGGAGGAGCGCACGATGAACATGGCGGTGGTCGGCATGGTGGCCGGCATGGCGCTCGGATTCGCCGGGTACTTCGGCGGGTTCGGGGCCTTCCTGCTGGTGGCCGCCCTGGGAGCGATCGGCTTCGTCGTCGGCCGCTTCCTGGAGGGCGATCTGGAGCCCGGTGACTTCTTCCGGAGTCGCGAGCGCGGCGACCGGCGACGGTGACGGCCGTGCCGGGGGCGAGCGGCCGGATCGCGGCGGGGGAGCGCGGGGAGACCCGGATCGCCGACCGCGTGGTGGCGAAGATCGCCGCGCAGGCGGCGAAGGAGGCGGTCGACGAGCCGCCCGAAGGGGGTACGGCACCACGCGCCACCGTCACGGTGCGCCGGGACACCGCCCGCGTCCGGGTGAGCCTGGAGCTCGGCTACCCCGGTGACATCGGCCGCCAGTGCGGCGGGGTGCGTCGCCGGGTCGTCGAACGGGTGAGGGCCTTGGCGGGGATGGACGTGCCCGAAGTGACCGTACAGGTCGAGCGCCTGCATCCGACCGGAGCGGGCGCCGCGGCACAGGGGAGGATCCGATGACCGAACCCCACGGACCCGGACCCGAACCCCACGGACCCGGACCCGGACCCGACGGACCTGGACCCGGACCCCACGGACCCGGACCCGGCACACCGCCACCCGGCCACGGCGGAGCCGGGCGGGGCGAGGTCCTTCAGCTCGACCAGTCCGCCTCGTCCGCCTCGTCCGCCGCCTACGGCCCGGCGCCCGCGCGGCGGGCGGAGGGCGGCCGGCCGGGCCGCTTCTGGTCGCCGCGCCGCATCCCCGCGGCGCTCCTCGCGCTCGTGGTCCTCGGCGGCAGCGGTCTGCTGCTCTACGACGTGGCGGCGGTGCGCGCCGGCCGCCCCGCGATGCGATGGCGGCAGGTCCTGGCCGGCGAACTGGCCGAACGCCCGCTCTCCAGCGCCTGGCTGCTCGGCCTCGCCGCCCTCGCCGTGCTGCTCGGCCTGTGGCTGCTCCTGCTGGCCGCCACCCCCGGCCTCCGCGCCCTGCTGCCGATGCGCCGCGACCGCCCCGGCGTGCGGGCCGCACTCGACCGTTCCGCCGCCGCCCTGGTGCTGCGCGACCGGGCCGTCGCGGTGGCCGGGGTGCAGTCGGTGCGGGTCCGGATGGGCCGGGGCCGGGCGGCGGTGCGCGCCGTGTCGCACTTCCGTGAACTCGATGACGTACGGGCCGATCTGGACACCGTGCTGCGGACCGGCATCCGGGAGCTGGGCCTGGCCAGGCCGCCGCGCCTGACCGTGCAGGTGCGCCGACCCGCGAAGAAGGGGTGAGCCCGTTGCTCAGGACCGTCAACCGGGTACTGCTCGGGCTGGCCGGGCTGGTGCTGTTGTGCGGCGGCGGAGCGGTGCTCGCCGCCGGACTCGGCCTCGCCGTGCCGTCCTGGTGGCCCTGGCACGGCAAGGACGACGTGCTGCTCTCCGCGGCCGACCGGGACCGCTGGCGCGCGGCGGGCTGGTGGTGGCCGACCGTCATCGCCGTCCTCGCGCTCGTGGTCGTGCTCGCGCTGTGGTGGCTGCTGGCCCAGCTGCGCCGCGCCCGCCTCGCCGAGGTGCTGGTGGACAGCGGCGACGGCGAGGGGGCACTGCTGCGCGGCCGGGCCCTGGAAGGGGCGCTCGCCGCGGAGGCGGGAACGCTGGACGGGGTGTCCCACGCCCAGGTCGCGCTGACCGGTCGGCGCAGCGCGCCACAGGCCCGGATCGGTCTGCTGCTGGAGCCGCACGCGACCCCGGACGAGGCACTCGGCCGCCTCGCCGACGAGGCGCTGGCCCACGCACGCGACGCGGCGGGGCTGGCCGAGCTGCCCGCCGAGGTACGGCTGAGGGCGGTCAGGCACCGTGCCGAGCGGGTGAGCTGACCGCCGACGGGCCGGTGCGGGGCCGGGGCGGCGGGTTCAGAAGCCGTGCCGGGAGCCGCCGTCGACCGGGAGCATGATGCCGGTCAGATACGAGGCGGCGGGCGACAGCAGGAACGCCGCGGCCCGGCCGAACTCCTCCGGAGTGCCGTACCTGCGCAGCGGAATCAGCGCCGCGCCCGCCGCCCTGGCCGCCTCCGCGTCGCCCGAGAGGGCGTCCAGCTCCCGTACCCGGTCGGTGTCGATGCGCGCCGGGAGCACGCCCACCACCCGGATGCCCCGGGGACCGAGCTCGTCGGCCAGCGACTTGGCGAAGCCAGCCAGGCCGGGGCGGAGCCCGTTGGAGATGGTTAGCCCGCCGATCGGCTCGTACACGGATCCGGAGAGCACGAAGCCGATCACTCCGCCGTCGCCGAGTTCCGCCGCCGCGGCCCGGGCGAGCCGTACCGCCCCCAGGAACACCGACTCGAAGGCCGACCGCCACTGCTCGTCGGTGTTGTCGGCGACGAAACCGGGAGCCGGGCCTCCGACGCTGATGAGAATGCCGTCCAGCCGGCCGAACCGTTCGTGCGCGGCCTCCAGCAGCCGCCGCGCGGAATCGGGGTCGGCGTTGTCGGCGGCCAGGCCGACCGCGTCCGGCCCCAGCTCGGCGGCGGCCGCCTCGGCACGCCCCGCGTCCCGGCCGGTGATGACCACCTTCGCGCCGTCGGCGGTGAGCATCCGCGCCGTGGCGTTGCCCAGCCCCCGGGTCGCTCCGGTGACGATGTACACACGGTCCTTCAGTCCAAGATCCATGCCCCTATCCTGCCGGGTCGGGCTCCAGGGTGTCCTCACCGGCCAGCGCCATGGCGGTGCCCACCAGACCGATGTGGCTGAACGCCTGCGGGAAGTTGCCCAGCTGGCGGCGGCCGACGGTGTCGTACTCCTCGGCGAGCAGCCCCACGTCGTTACGGAGTTCCAGCAGCCGTTCGAAGAGGTCCCGGGCCTCCTCCGTCCGTCCGGTCATGATCAGCGCGTCGGCCAGCCAGAACGAACAGGCCAGGAACGCCCCTTCACTGCCGGGGAGCCCGTCGATCGAGGGGCCGTCCGTGCTGTAGCGGCGGAGCAGGCAGCCGCGGCCCAGCTCGGCCTGGACCGCGTCGACCGTACCGGCCAGCCGGGGATCGTCCGGCGGCAGGAAGCCGGTCCGGGCGATCAGCAGGGTCGCGGCGTCCAGGTTCCGGGAGCCGTAGGACTGCGTGAAGGTGTTCCGCACCGGGTCGTACCCCTTCTCGCACACCTCCCGGTGCACCGCGTCCCGCATCGTCCGCCACCGGTCGGCGTCACCGGCCAGCGCGGGATTGCCCTCCAGGGTGCGCACGGCGCGGTCGGCGGCGACCCAGGCCATCACCTTGGAGTGCACGAAGTGGCGGCGCTGGCCGCGGATCTCCCACAGCCCCTCGTCCGGTTCGCGCCAGGTGGACTCCAGGAAGCCGAGCAGGCTGAGCTGGAGGTTCCAGGCGTGCGGCTTGTCGTCCAGACCCGCCTCGCGGGCCAGCCGCAGCGAGTCGATGACCTCCCCGTACACATCGAGCTGGCGCTGGCGGACCGCCGCGTTGCCGATCCGGACCGGGGCGGAGTTCTCGTACCCCCGCAGCCACGGCAGCTCCGCCTCGGGCAGCCTGCGCTCGCCCCCGAGCCCGTACATGATCTGGAGGTCGGCCGGATCCCCGGCGACCGCCCGCAGCAGCCAGTCCCGCCAGGCGGCGGCCTCCTCCAGATAGCCGGCCGAGACGAGGGCGCCGAGGGTCAGGGTGGAGTCCCGCAGCCAGCAGAAGCGGTAGTCCCAGTTCCGTACGCCGCCGATCTCCTCCGGCAGCGAGGTGGTGGGCGCCGCCACGATGCCGCCGGTCGGGCCGAAGGTCAGCGCCTTCAGCGTGATCAGCGAGCGGATCACCGCCTCCCGGTAGGGCCCCTGGTACCTGCACTGTGACGACCACTGCGTCCAGTCGGACAGGGTGGTCTCCAGCGCCTCGTACGGGTCGACCAGATCGGGACGGGGCGAGTGCGAGGGATGCCAGGTCAGTACGAATGCCACCTTGTCGCCCGCCGCGACGGTGAACGACGAGCAGGTGGAGAACTGCTGGCCCCAGGTCTTGACCGGCGGTTCGCTGCGCAGCCAGGCGGAGTCCGGCCCCGCGACCGCCACCCGGTGTCCCTGCGCGCGGCGCATCCACGGCACCACCGAGCCGAAGTCGAAGCGCAGCCGGATCACCGAACTCATCTCGACGGTGCCGCTGACGCCCTCGACGATCCGCATCACTTCGGGTTCCCTGTCCCGCTGCGGCATGAAGTCGATGACCTTGACAGTGCCGGTACGGGTCTCCCAGAAGGTCTCCAGCACCAGCGACTCACCCGCGTAGCCGCGCCGGGCGCAGATTTCCGCGCCCTTCGGGGCGATCCTCCAGTGGCCGTTCTCCTCGTCGCCGAGCAGTGCGGCGAAGCAGGCACCCGAGTCGAAGCGGGGCAGGCACAACCAGTCGACTGAACCGTTGATACCGACCAGGGCTGCCGTCTGGAGATCGCCGATGAGGGCGTAGTCCTCGATGCGTGGGGTCACGTTCTGCCGTGTTCCCGGACCCGCGGCCGGTTAAGCAGACCCGGACGGCAGGGGTCACCCGGCCGGAACCCCGCGCCCGGCATCCGGCGGACACGGCGGGCGGCGCGGGCGCGGCTGGTGCGGCTGGTGCGGCGTCAGGCCGTGGCGGGTTCCGGCTTCTCCGGCTCGGCGGGCCGCTCCCCGGCGGCGGCCTCCTTCGCCGCGGCCTCCAGCCGGTCGCGCTTCTCGCGGCGGGCCAGGACCACGTAGCCGACCGGGACACCGGCGGCGAAGAGCCACCACTGCACGGCGTACGCCATGTGCGGACCGATCGAGGCGTCGTCCGGGGTCTCGATCAGCTCCGGGGAGCCACCGGTGGGCTCGGGCGCGGTCAGTTCGATGTAGCCGCCGAGCACCGGCCGGGAGAGCCGCTCGGCCCCCTGGGCGCTGTTGATCAGCATCACCTGGCGGTCCGGCAGGTCCGAGATGTCCTTGATGCCGCTGGCGCCGGTCGTCTCGTCGGCCTTCAGCCGTCCGGTGATCGTCACCTGGCCCTCGGGCACGAGCGGTACGTGGGGAAAGGCGCTCTGGCTGGCGGCGGAGGGCACCCAGCCGCGGTTGACCAGGACCGTGCCGCCGCCCTTGAGGTCGAACGGGATCAGCACATGGACCCCGATCCGCCCGTCGGCCGAGGTCCGGCGGCGCACCACCACCTCGTGCGCGCTGTCGTACGTACCGGTGGCCGTCACCGTCCGCCAGTAGTCGGAGCGCGGGACGGTGTGACCCGGTGAGGTGAGCGAGGTGACCGGAACCGGCTTCGCCTTGAGGTTGCGGGAGATCAGAGCGTTCTGCGCGACCTTGTGCTCGTGCCGGTGCAGCTGCCAGAAGCCCAGCTCGACCATCGCGGGAATCAGGACGAGGGCGAGGAGGGCGAGGGCCAGCCACTGCCGGGTCAACAGGAAGCGGTACACCCCACGACGGTACAACCGCGTCGTGGGGCGCTGTGCGCAGGGGTGGGGAAAGGGGAAACCCGGCAGGGGAAGAGCGGCGGCGCGGGCCTTTGCTCAGACCTTGTCGATGATGCCCACCTTTCCCTCGGCGCGGGCGCAGTGACCGCCGCAGAACCAGTGCCCCTCGACCTCCACGCCCTGGCCGATGATCTGGACCCGGCAGTGCTCACAGATGGGCGCCATCCGGTGAATGGCGCAGGAGAAGCAGTCGAAGACGTGCACCGCGCCCTGCGCGTGCACCTCGAAGGACATGCCGTAGTCGTTTCCGCAAACCTCGCAACGTGCCATGCGCCACAGGGTGGAGCGGGAGGGCGGCGGCGGGCGAGCGGCGGACGGGCGAGTCGCGCCGGTTCACTCCGATGACGGCGCGGCCGGCCGGACCGACGCCGGTGCCACGTCGCGCAGCAGGTGGGTGAAGGCGCTCTCGTCCAGGACCGGGGTGCCGAACGACTTCGCCTTGAGCGTCTTCGACGTCGCCGAATCCGGGTCGTTGGTGACCAGCAGGCTGGTCAGCCGGGACACGCTCGTCGCCACGTGCAGCCCGGCCTCCACGGCCCGGTCCTCCAGCAGTTCGCGGTCTATCGAGGTGTCCCCGGAGAAGGCGACCCGCATGCCCTGCATGAGGGGCTTGTCCTTCTCGTACCGCCCCGGGTTGGGATACGGGCACGCCGGACGCTTGCGCGAGGGGCGCCAGCTGCCCTGACCGTACGAAGGCTGGTAGCCGACCCTCGGCGTGACCGGCGAATCCGACCACTCGGTCAGCGGGCGGCACTCCAGCAACGGCAGCCGCACCCCGTCCCGCGCCGCCGCGTGCAGGCTCGGCCGGAACGCCTCGGCCAGCACCCGGGCATCGTCCAGCGCGTGGTGGGC
Organism: Streptomyces sp. NPDC058195; assembly: GCF_042883525.1. Taxonomy (NCBI): domain Bacteria; kingdom Bacillati; phylum Actinomycetota; class Actinomycetes; order Kitasatosporales; family Streptomycetaceae; genus Streptomyces; species Streptomyces sp. NPDC058195. Next base: position 50,107 of record NZ_JBHVVM010000010.1, on the reverse strand, counting down.
GCGCTGCTGCACGACGCCGAAATGCGCGGCCAGCGACTCCAGCTTGTGGTTGGGCAGCGGCAGCCGCAGCTCCTTGGACAGCGCGATGGTGCACAGCCGCTGCTCGACGGGGGCGACGACCGCGGCCCGCGCGTACTCCCGGGCCAGCATCGACCAGTCGAACGCCGCGTTGTGCGCGACGAGCACGCGGCCGGTGAGCCGCTCCGAGAGCTGGGCGGCGATCTCCGGGAAGAGCGGCGCACCCTTCAGCACCTCGCTGGTCAGCCCGTGGATCCAGACCGGGCCGGGATCACGCTCGGGGTTGACCAGCGTGTACCAGTGGTCCTCGACATCGCCCTGCGCGTCCAGACGGTAGACGGCGGCGGACACTATCCGGTCGTCCCGGGCGAGTCCGGTGGTCTCCACGTCGACGACCGCGTACCCCTGTGGGTAGGCGGTCGGCCACGGTGCTGCGGTCTGGCGGTCGTCGAGCATGGTCACAGAGAATACGGGCCGCCACTGACAGTCTCCTATTCGGCGACGGCCGGACCGGGCCGCCGGGGCGCCGCGCGACACTCGGCGCGACGGGCTGCCCGGTGCGCCCCGACGCGCCGTACGGGGTGAGACCATCCCGGGGTGACGGATACCCGGACGCACCACGAACCGCACGAAAACGGACTCGGCGCACGGCTGAACTGGCTGCGTGCCGCGGTCCTCGGCGCCAACGACGGTGTGGTCTCCACCGCGGGCCTGGTCGTCGGTGTGGCTGGTGCCACCGGCGACCGCGGCGCCCTGCTCACGGCGGGCCTGGCCGGACTCCTGGCCGGTTCCATGTCGATGGCCGCGGGCGAGTACGTCTCGGTCTCCACCCAGCGGGACTCCGAGCAGGCCGCCCTCGCGACGGAGAAACGCGAGCTGATGGAGGCCCCGGAGGCGGAACTCGACGAACTGACCGGCCTGCTGGAGGGCAAGGGCCTGAGCCGCGAGGTCGCCCGCGAGGCCGCCGTCCAGCTGACCGAACGCGACGCGCTGCGCGCCCACGCGGCGGTCGAGCTGGGCATCAACCCGGACGAGCTGACGAACCCGTGGCACGCCGCGGGCGCCAGCTTCCTGGCCTTCACGGTCGGCGCCCTGCTGCCGCTGCTGGCCATCGTGCTCCCGCCGTCCGACGTGCGGCTCCCGGTGACGGTGCTCTCGGTGCTGGCCGCACTGGCGTTCACCGGCTGGTGGAGCGCCCGCCTCGGCGAGGCGAGGGTGGGCCCGGCGGTGCTGCGGAACATGGCGGGGGGCGCGGTGGCGATGGCGGTCACGTACGGGGCGGGGGAGCTGCTGGGGGCGGTGGGGGTGTGAAGGGCGTCAGGTGAGCCGCACGATGCGCTCGGGCGGGAAGAGTTCGGTGCCGATGGCCACCGTTTCGCTGCCGAGGCGAATCGTGAGTCCGTCGACGTCGGCCAAGGGGGTGAGGTCAGCCGGTCCGTCGTTCCCGTGGGCGTACAGAGTCAGCTCTGTCAGCGCGGGCAGTTCCCGGAGGTGAGCCAGACCCCCGGTGAGCAGACAGTGGGTGAGGACGAGTGTCCGGAGCCCGGTGAGGCCGGCGAGTGCGCTCAGGGCGGGGAGCGCCATCTCGTTGAGGCTGAGCCAGACAAGGCGCCGGAAGAACAGGTTCCGGCTCATGTACCTGACGTGCCGCAGGTCGTGCAGACCGAGGGCGTCCAGTCCGGTGCACCGCTCGATGCCCTCCAGGCTCAGGTTCCCCACGTGGCGGCCGAGGGACAGCGCCCTGAGGCGCGGTCCCAGCGGCAGTTCGGAGAGGCTGTCGACAGGGAAGCGATGGCTCAGGCTGAGTTCGTGAATTCCGGTGAGCGGCTCCAGATGCTCCTTGGGAAGGCCGGGGTGCAGATCGACCAGCGAGAGCCCGGTCAGCGCGAGTCCCGACAGCGGGCTCAGATCACGGACTCCGGGGCACCGGCTGAGCACCACTTCCGTGAGCGAGCGCATGGAGGCGAGCGGGGAGAGGTCGCTCAGCGCCCCGTTGTCGAAGACGATGAGCCTCTCCAGGTCGCGGCGTGCGATCAGAGGAGAGAGATCCGGACGATCGCCGTGGACACGCATGCTCCCGGCCCTCTCCACATGCCGCAGGGCCGCCAGCTGGCCGTCGTTCGCCACGGCCAGGGGGACCGTGTCCCACGTCTGCGCCGCGAGTACCTCCCGGGCGTAGTCATCGGTGCCGAACGCCCCCCACGCCTCGGACAACTGGGAGGCCACCCAGTGCCGTTCGTCCTTCCGGTACCCCTTGACCACCTCGAACGCAGCCTCGCCGCCCACCAGGGCCGCCGTCCTCACCACGTACCCCGCCGCGTACGCGCCCTCCACCTCCCGCGGCCCCGGCAGCAGTTCCAGGACCAGTTCGCCGACCTCGGCGAGTTCCTCCGCCTCCGCCTGCGTGCGCGGCGGCAGCAGCTCCGCCGTCCGTTCCTGGACCTCCGCACGCACCGCGGGGTCCAGCTCCGGGGCGTGGTCCAGGGCTGCCGCCGCCAGGAGCACGAGGCGGCTGCGGTGCTTCTTCGTCTGGGCGGCTCGCTTCATCAACTGCCGCAGCAGCTTGGCCCGTTCGTCGGCGCGGGCGTGGCCCACCGCCATCTGGACCACGTCGTGCCACTGGTCGTCGTGCCCGTGCTTCACCAGGACGCCGAAGTCGCGGGCCTCCACCGCCGCCTTGGCGCCCAGGTAGTCCTGGAACGTGCGGTGCACGAACCCCACCGCGCCCGGCGCCGGTTCGCGCAGCAGGCCGCTCCGGATGAGGAGATGGGCGAAGACCTCCTCGGCGCCGCCCCGTACCTGGGGCATGGCCGTCAGCCAATCGGCCACCATCTCCTGGGCCTCGGCGCGGTCGGCCTCGGCCTGGCCGTTGCGGATCAGCCAGTACGCGAGGCGTTGCAGCAGCGCCGTCTGCTCCTCGCGGGTCAGGTCGACGCCCTCGACACCGGTGATGTCGCGCTCGGTGTCCCGGCGTACCAGCAGCATGTCCAGGGCGGCGTCGTACAGCTCCTTCCGCGCACGCGGCAGCTGGGTCCTGCGGTCCCGGTTCAGCGCGCACAGCAACGCGCACATCAACGGGTTCGTCGCGAGCCGGGCCAGGTCCCGCCGGGTGCCCACCGCACGCCGCAGCGACGCCTCGTACGCGTCGAGCCGTTCGCGCTCCCGCGGGTCGGTGCACTCCGTGCGGGCCGCCGTGTGCCAGTGCCCGACGAACAGGCGGATGTCCTCCCGGCTCATCGGCAGCAGCGCATGCGGCTCGAAACCGAGCCCCGGACCGGACAACCAGCTCTCCGGCACCGCCGACGGCCGGGTCGTCACCACGTACCGGGCCTTTGGGTACGCCGTGATCAGGTCCTTCAGCCACTTCTCGGTACGCCGACGCTGCCGCATCGGCACCTCGTCCACCCCGTCGACCAGGACCAGCGCCCGGCCCTCGGCCAGCAGCCGGTCCGCCCACCCGGCGGGGGCCGCGCCGTGCAGCGGAACCCCGGTCGCGCGCAGGAAGTCGTCCGGCACGGGCAGCGGACCGCCCGAGGTGAAGGCGCGCAGCCGCAGGACGAAGGGCACACAGCGGTTCCACTCCGCCAGGGAGGGGCCGAACGTGCGGCGGGCGGCGTTCACCGCCAGCCACTGCACCAGGGTGCTCTTGCCCGAACCGGCCGGGCCCCGCAGCAGCAGCCGGTCCGTCCCCGCCAGCGCCTGCTCCACGGAGACCGTCACCGCGACCGGGTGCTCCAGCCCGTGCTGCCGGACCGCGCTCCCGCTCACCGTCAGGCTGATGTAGGCCGTCTCCAGCGGCCACTCCGCCGCCGACCGTCCGAGCGTCAGCCCGAACAGGCCCATCCGGCCGTGCGACGAGGCCATGAACTGTGCGTACCGCCGCTCGAACTCCAGCGCGGCCGTGTCCGGGCGCGGTCCGGCCAGGTCCCGTACGTCCGCCACCAGCTCCCGCGTCCGCGCCGCCTCCCGGGTCTGCTCCACCGCCGCGCGGGCCACGAAGGACGGCGTGGCGGTCAGCTGCTCCACCACATGCGCGCAGCACCGGCCGAGCAGCTCCCCGTACAGCCCGGCCGCACGCTCCGAGAGGCCCGCGGCGGGCGGCCCCAGCTCCGCGGCCAGCCGCTCCGGATCGAGATCCACGGCGAACAGCCGGTCGGCCGTCAGCTCGCCCGCCGCTGTGAAGGCGTCCCGTACCGCGTCCACCGCCGCCAGCCGCTCGTGCTCCGGCAGGTCGGCGTAGGACACGGCCAGCCGGTCGCCGAGGACCCGGGCCAGCCGGTCCGGCTTCGCCGGGCGGGGGAGGGGGCGCACCGGGTCCGGGACGAGCCCCGCGCCGGGCTTCTTCGCGAGCAGCGACCTGGCCACCGCGGAGGCGACCGCCGTCGCCAGCCGGATCAGGGCGACTTCCGGACCGGACACGCGTGTTCCCTCCCCCGCCGGACACCTCGACGGGGGGATCGTACGACGCCCGTGGAACCCGCTTTGGCGGAAGTATCCAAAGACTGCTGACAACGCGTCTCGCATACTTGTTGGTAACAACCCCTAGTGCCCGGCCGACCTGCGGCTCTACCGTGCATGCATGCCGCCGAACCTGCCCGATGTCGTGCTCTGGTCCATACCGGCCTTCGTCCTGCTCACCGTCCTGGAAATGGCCCTGCACCACTTCCACCCGGACGAGGACGCCGCCGGGTACGAGACGAAGGACGCCGTCACCAGCATCAGCATGGGGCTGGGCAGCCTGGTCTTCGACCTGCTGTGGAAAGTCCCCATCGTCGCGATCTACACCGCGGTCTACGAGCTGACCCCGCTGCGTGTCCCCGTACTGTGGTGGACGGTCCTGCTGATGCTCCTCGCGCAGGACTTCTTCTACTACTGGTCGCACCGCGGACACCATGTGATCCGCGTGCTGTGGGCCTGCCACGTGGTCCACCACTCCAGCCGGAAGTTCAACCTCTCCACCGCGCTGCGCCAGCCCTGGACCTCGCTGACCGTCTGGCCGTTCTATCTGCCGATGATCGCGTGCGGAGTCCATCCGGCGGCGCTCGCCTTCTGCTCCTCGGTCAATCTCGTCTACCAGTTCTGGGTGCACACCGAGCGCGTCGGCAAACTGCTCCGGCCCTTCGAGTACGTGCTGAACACGCCGTCCCACCACCGGGTGCACCACGCCTCGCAGGGCGGCTACCTGGACCGCAACTTCGGCGGCATCCTGATCGTCTGGGACCGGCTCTTCGGCTCGTTCACCGCGGAGACCGAGCGGCCGGTGTTCGGCCTCACCAAGAACATCGACACCTTCAACCCGCTGCGGGTCGCCACCCACGAGTACGCCGCGATCGCCCGTGACCTGCGGGCGGCGGGCAGCTGGGGCGAACGGGCCGGGCGGGTCTTCCGCGGGCCCGGCTGGCAGCCGGCCGCCGCCTCCGCCCGCACCGGCAGTGCCCCCGCCCCCGCCACCGCCTCCGAGGAGACCGCCGGATGAGCAGCACCGACACGACCGCCCCGGGCCGACGGGAGCGTCTCGTACGCCCGCTGCTCATCGCCTTCCTGGTGGCCTCGGCCGTCGACCTCCTCGGAGTCCTCGCCGACGTCCCGGCCGCGCACCAGGCCGCCAAGCCGCTGCTGATGCCGCTGCTGGCCGGGTACGCGGCCGCCCGGCGCGGGCCCCGGCTGCTCGTCGCGGCGCTCCTGTTCGGCTGGGGCGGTGACACCTTCCTGCTGCTCGACTCCGACCTCGCCTTCCTCGTGGGGATGGGCTCCTTCGCCGTCGGCCACGTCTGCTACCTGTGGCTCTTCGGGAAGGCCCGCTCCTCGGTGGCGGCCGGGATCGGGTACGCCGTCGCCCTGGTCACCGTGGTCGCGCTGCTGTGGAACGGGCTGCCGGAGGGCCTGCGCGTCCCCATGACCGGCTACAGCCTGCTGCTCGCGGCGATGGCCTACCGGGCGGGCACGCTCGGCAGGTACGCGGCCGTCGGCGGGGCGCTCTTCCTGCTCTCCGACACGCTGATCGCCACCGGCATCGCCGACTGGCCGCAGCTGCCCGCCCCCGACTTCTGGGTCATGGCCACCTACCTCGCGGCGCAGTTCCTGCTGACCATGGGCGCACTGGGCGCGCCGGGGACGAACGCGCGCACGGCGCCGGGAGCGGTGGCGCCCGTCAGGCCGTGAGCCAGTCGGCGGCGCCGATCCCAGCGGCCCGCCTGCGGGCCCGCCCCCGAAGGCGGCCGGAGGCGCCGCGCGCCGCGGCGGGCCCAGCGGGCCGGCCGGTCTCCGTCATCCACCGCTTGGGCCCGCAGGCGGGAGCGGAGCCGGTTCCCGCGTCCTTCCGGGCGGCCGGGGCGGGCAGTTCACCGAGCGGCCAGGCGGCGGTGCGGGCCCCGGCGAACCAGCCGGAGCGTCACCAGCCGGGAGCCGCCCGTGTCGTGCTGTTCGGCCAGTGACCGCAGCACGGCGGCGGCCGGAAGACGGCCGGTGCCGTGATCGAGCGCCTGGGCGTGCGGCGCACCGGGCGCCTTCGCGGAGCCAGTCGTCCTTCCGGGCGCCGGACCCCACCGCCGCGACACCGGTGGTCACCCGTACCGGACTGCCGAAGCGGCGCCGCCCGGCCCATGGTCCGGGCCCCGGGCGAGGGCCCCGCGATCACGGCGGCGGGAGGGACCGGCCGTGTGCTCCGGTCCCTCCCGCCGCGTCATGGCGTTCTGGTTACCAGCGGACCGCGTTGAGCGCGTTCACCACACCGGCACCGTAGAAGCCGTTCTTGTTCTTGCCGCCCTCGCAGACGGCGTCGACCGTGCCGTCACCGTCGATGTCGTACGGGGCGCCGCAGGCGGTGGCGTCGGCCTCCGCGAGCAGCAGCGCCTTCACCCCGGCCGCCGAGGCGTGCGGGTGCGTCGATTTGATGAGGGCCGCGACCCCGGAGACGTGCGGCGCGGCCATGGACGTTCCGGCCTTGTACCCGTACGCGCCGTTCGGCAGCGTGGAGAGGATCAGACCGCTGGTGGCGGGCGGGGCGGGCGTCTGGTAGACGGTCGAGTCACCGCCCGGGGCCGCCACGTCGATGACGCCGTTCCCGTAGTTCGAGTACGAGGCCTTCAGGCCCTTGGCGCCGGTCGCGGAGACCGTCACGACGCCCGGCAGCATCGCGGGGATGTCCAGGCACTCGGACGGGTCGATCGTCCGGGGGCCGGGCGTCGAGTCGTTCGGGCTGGAAGCGTCCTCGATCGCGTCGGAGGCCAGGTCGAAGGCGCTGTTGCCGGACGAGGCGATGTTGACCGTGCCCTTGCGCTCCGCGTACCGGGTCGCCCGCTCGACGGCCTCGACCAGCGCACCCTGGTCGGCGTCGTTCTTGCAGTTGAACATCCACGGGTCGGTGAAATAGCTGTTGTTCGTGACGTCGATCTTGTGCTCGGCGGCCCACATGAAGCCGCAGACGATCGCCTCGGTGTAGAAGAACCCGTCCGGGTTCGCCACCTTGATGGCGGCGAGCTTGACGCCCGGGGCGACGCCCGTCACGCCGACGCCGTTCTTCGCCGCGGCGATGGTCCCCGCGACGTGCGTCCCGTGGTTGCTCTCACCGGCCTTCGGCCGCCAGGCGCCGTCCGTGGTGTCCGGTGCGCCGGAGGCACAGCTCGCCGACGCCGCACGGCTGAAGTTCGGCGCCAGGTCCGGATGGGTGTCGTCGACGCCCGTGTCGATGACCGCGACCGTCACCTTGCTGCTGCCCAGAGTCTTCTTGTGCGCCTGGTCCGCCTTGATCGCGGGCAGGTCCCACTGCAGGGGCTCCATCGGGTCCTGGCCCGCCGTCGCACCGGCCGCCGCGGCCTTCGCCTGCGCGGCGGTCAGCGGCTGCTCGGCCCCGGTGTCCGTGGTGGTCTGCGGAACGATCGGGTTGGTACGGGTGGCCCCCGCCGAATCGACACCCTTGACCCGGCGTATCGACTGCGCGAAGTCCGGGTTCTGCGAGTGGGCGACGATGACGCCGATCTCGGCGTAGGCGGTCACGACCGTGCCGCCGGCCGCGGATATCGCCTTCGTCACCTGCTTGACGGTGCCCGGACCGCTCCGCGTGTTGACCACGTAGGAGAGCTTCGGTCCGTCCGTCGCCGCCGCCGCGGACGGCGCGTCCACGGGGGCGGCGGAGGCGGCGTTCGTCGGCAGGAAGCCGAGCGAGGCCGTGAGGGCCAATCCGACGGGCAACGTGAGTGCGCGCGTCCGTCTGGAACCCAGATGAGCCATGGGGTCTCCACATCATCCTTGCCGGTCGACCGGGCGCGGGCGCACCCAGTCGCGTACATGATCAGTGAAGTTATCGTCGATCACGCCCGCTCATCAATGAGTGCGCGGGACCTGATTCGGCCGGACGGGTGCCGAACACGGAGCGGGAGAAGTGCGCGCCCGGGTGAACCGCTCCGCCGCGCCCTCCGTGCCGTTCGTCGGGGAAGGCGCGCCGACACCCAACTCCGCGGTCTGAGCCCCCCGTCACCCGACACCACCCGCACCCGCGTCGCGAGGAGATTCCGTGGCTACCGATGCACCGCCGCCGCCCGAGACCAGTACGGAGGCCGTACCCGCCCAGCCCACGACCGAGGCGTTCGCCGCGATGCAGGAGAGCGAGGAGTTCGGCGAACTGCGCCGCTCCCACCGCTCGTTCGCCTTTCCGCTGACCATCGCGTTCGTCCTCTGGTACCTGCTCTACGTCCTGCTGTCCAACTACGCGGGCGGCTTCATGGGCACCAAGGTGTACGGGAACATCAACGTCGCCTTCGTGTTCGGCCTCGCCCAGTTCGTCACCACCTTCCTCATCGCCTGGCTCTACTCGCGGCACGCCGCGGCGAAGCTCGACCCCAAGGCCGAGGCGATCAAGTCCCGTATGGAGGCCGACGCATGAGCGCCGTGTACCCCTCGCACCACGCCCTCCAGCTCGCCGCCTCCTCGACCACCGAGCACCGGCCGCTGATCATCACGCTCTTCGCCGTGTTCGTGGCCGCGACCCTGGCCATCACCGTCTGGGCCGGACGCCAGACCCGCAGCGCCTCCGACTTCTACGCGGGCGGGCGCCAGTTCACCGCCTTCCAGAACGGACTCGCCGTATCCGGCGACTACATGTCCGCCGCCTCGTTCCTCGGCATCGCCGGGGCCATCGCCCTCTTCGGCTACGACGGCTTCCTCTACTCCATCGGCTTCCTCGTCGCCTGGCTGGTGGCCCTGCTCCTGGTCGCCGAACCGCTGCGCAACTCGGGCCGCTACACGATGGGTGACGTCCTCGCCTACCGGATGCGCCAGCGCCCGGTCCGCACCGCCGCCGGTGTCTCCACCATCGTCGTCTCGATCTTCTACCTGCTGGCCCAGATGGCGGGCGCGGGCGTCCTGGTCGCCCTCCTCCTCGGCATCACCAGCGACGCGGGCAAGATCCTCATCGTCTCCCTGGTCGGCGTGCTGATGATCGTGTACGTCACCATCGGCGGGATGAAGGGCACCACCTGGGTGCAGATGGTCAAAGCCGTCCTGCTGATCGCGGGCGCCCTGCTGATGACCTTCCTGGTACTGCTGAAGTTCGACTTCAACATCTCCGACCTGCTCGGCACCGCCGCCGCGAAGAGCGGCCACGGAGCGGCGTTCCTGGAGCCCGGACTCAAGTACGGTGCCACCGGCACCTCCAAGCTGGACTTCCTCTCCCTGGGCATCGCCCTCGTCCTCGGCACCGCGGGCCTGCCCCACATCCTGATCCGCTTCTACACGGTGCCGACCGCCAAGGCCGCCCGTAAGTCGGTCAACTGGGCCATCGGCATCATCGGCGCCTTCTACCTGATGACGATCGCGCTCGGCTTCGGCGCCGCGGCTCTGATCGGCCCGGACGAGATCAAGGCCAAGAACCCGGCCGGGAACGCCGCCGCCCCGCAGCTCGCCGAATACCTCGGCGGGGTCGGCTCCACGGGCGGAGCCGTCCTGCTCGCCGTGATCTCCGCCGTCGCCTTCGCCACCATCCTCGCCGTCGTCGCGGGCCTCACCCTCGCCTCCTCGTCCTCCTTCGCGCACGACATCTACGCCAACGTCATCCGCAAGGGGAAGGCCACCGAGAAGGAGGAGATGCGCGCCGCCCGCTGGGCCACCGTCCTCATCGGCGCCGTCGCGATCCTCCTCGGCGCCTTCGCCCGCGACATGAACGTCGCCGGACTCGTCGCGCTCGCCTTCGCCGTCGCCGCCTCCGCCAACCTGCCGACCATCCTCTACAGCCTCTTCTGGAAGCGGTTCACCACCCGGGGCGCCCTCTGGTCGATCTACGGCGGTCTGGCCAGCTCGGTGATCCTGGTGCTGTTCTCGCCGGTCGTCTCCGGCAACCCGAAGACGTCGATGTTCAAGGGCGCCGACTTCGCCTGGTTCCCGCTGGAGAACCCCGGCCTGATCTCCATCCCGCTGGGCTTCCTGCTCGGCTGGCTCGGCTCCCTCCTCTCCAAGGAGGAGCCCGACCAGGGCAAGTACGCCGAACTGGAGGTCAAGTCCCTCACCGGCGTCGGAGCGCACTGACCTGGGCGGCAGCCCGTGAGAACGCCGCTCCGTGGCCGTGTCGTAGGACCCTACGACACGGCCACGCCCCGCTCGTGCCAAATGGGCTCCGCCCGCGGGACCGCTCTCGCGTAGGCTCGGAAGGGCCGGCCGGAGAAGTCGGCCGGAACGACGGGGCCGGTACCCGCACCAGCGAACGGGGGAGGGCGACCACATGCTCATCGACACCTACGACCGGGTGGCCACCGACCTGCGCGTCTCGCTGACCGACCGGTGCAACCTGCGGTGCACCTACTGCATGCCGGAGGAAGGGCTGCAGTGGCTGGCCAAACCCGACCTGCTCAGTGACGACGAGATCGTCCGGCTGGTCCGCATCGCCGTCACCCGCCTCGGCATCACCGAAGTCCGCTTCACCGGCGGCGAACCCCTGCTGCGCCCCGGGCTCGTCTCCATCGTCGAGCGGTGCGCTGCCCTCGCCCCCCGCCCCAGGCTGTCGCTCACCACCAACGGCATCGGCCTGAGGCGCACGGCGAGCGCCCTCGAAGCCGCGGGCCTGGACCGGGTCAACGTCTCGCTGGACACCCTGCGCCCCGACGTCTTCAAGACCCTCACCCGCCGCGACCGCCACCACGACGTGCTGGCCGGACTCGAAGCCGCCCGCGACGCCGGGCTCACCCCCGTCAAGGTCAACGCCGTGCTGATGGCCGGACTCAACGACGACGAGGCCCCCGACCTGCTGGCCTGGGCCGTGGAGCAGGGCTACGAACTCCGCTTCATCGAGCAGATGCCGCTCGACGCCCAGCACGGCTGGAAGCGCGACGGCATGATCACGGCGGGTGACATCCTCGCCTCGCTGCGCACCCGCTTCACCCTCACCGAGGAGGACGCCGGAGCCCGCGGCTCCGCCCCGGCCGAACGCTGGACCGTCGACGGCGGCCCCCACCGGGTCGGCGTCATCGGCTCGGTCACCCGCCCCTTCTGCCGGGCCTGCGACCGGACCCGGCTCACCGCCGACGGCCAGGTGCGCACCTGCCTCTTCGCCCGCGAGGAGACCGACCTGCGCGGCGCTCTGCGCTCCGGTGCGCCGGACGAGGAGATCGCCCGGATCTGGACGCTCGCGATGTGGGGCAAGAAGGCCGGTTCGGGCCTGGACGACCCGTCCTTCCTCCAGCCCGACCGCCCCATGTCGGCGATCGGCGGCTAAGGGGTATCCGCCCGGGACTCCCACTCCGTCAGCGTCACCACCTCCTTCAGGAAGTCCCGGACGCCGAGGAACGACGACAGGTGCTCCCGGTGCTCCTCGCAGGCCAGCCAGGTCTTGCGGCGGTCGGGAGTGTGCAGCTTCGGGTTGTTCCAGGCAAGCACCCAGACCGCGTCGGCCCGGCAGCCCTTGGCGGAACACATGGGTGCGGTGGCGGCGCTCTCGGCCGCGTTCTCAGGGGAGTTCACGGACTCAACCCTAAGGTCGGACACCGGATCACCGGGAAAAGGCGACGCCGGGCAGCCACGGGGGGAGCTGCCCGGCGTCAGTCCGTCGCTCCGACGGGGGATGCGGAGCGCGCTTCGAAGTATGTCACGCAGACCGGGGTGCGGTGCACCGTAACTTCATGATTGATCTGAGCTTTTCTTGAGCATCAGTTGGCATCCGCACACCACGCGAGCTCAGGCCGGCGACCCGCCGCCGGGCGCCCCGTCACCCTCCGCACCGGCTTCCGGGCCCCCGGACGCCGACGGCGCGTCGAGCACCGGCCGCATCGGCGCGGGCACGAAGGTCGAAGGCAGCGAACGAGGCGTCTCCCGGCCCGCGTTGGCGATGACCACCGCCACGTAGGGCAGCAGCATCCCGAGCGCGAGCGCCACGATCGCAACGTACCGCTCGACGTTCCACAGCGTCGCGGCCAGGACCACCGAGACCGTCCGCACGGACATCGAGATCACGTAGCGCCGCTGCCTGCCGCGGACGTCCTCCGCCAGCCCCTGCCGGGCCCCGGTGATCCGGAAGACCTCGCCGCCGCTCCGCTTCCGCACCATGTCTCCCTCACCCTTCCCCCGACTTCCCCCGACCGGACGGGGGGACACCGCACGTCCGCACCGGAGGCTCCCGGACCGGACCGCCACCACGGTACGCCCGGCTCCCGGCGGTCACGAGACCGGGGCGGGCCCATTCGTACATTCCGGTACCCGGCCCCACGTACGGACGCTTCCGGCATGCGGGACACCGCCCCCGCTCCGAGACTGGTCGCTACGGGCGCGACCCCGCGCCGCACGAGGAGGCGGACATGGGCTGGCTGTGGGCAATCATCGTGGGCCTGGTGCTCGGTCTGATCGCCAAGGCGATCCTGCCCGGCAAGCAGAACATCCCGCTCTGGCTGACGACCGTCTTCGGCATCATCGGCAGTGTGCTCGGCAACACCGTCGCCACCTGGATCGGTGTCAACGACACCAAGGGCATCGACTGGACCCGCCATCTCTTCCAGGTCATCGGAGCGGTGGTCATCGTCGCCGTCGGCGATGTGGCGTGGGCCTCGCTGCGCGGCAACCGGCGCAGAACCTGAACCAGGCCGCCCTCCCACGCACCGCGGCCGGACACGCGTCACGCGTGTCCGGCCGCGGTGCGGATACGGGCCCGGGGTCAGCCGGTGACCTCGACGGCGGCGAGGTTCTTCTTGCCCCGGCGCAGCACCAGCCAGCGCCCGTGCAGCAGCGCCTCGCGGGCCGGTGCGGCCTCACCGTCGTCGGCCTTGACGTTGTTCACGTACGCGCCGCCCTCCTTCACCGTGCGGCGGGCACCCGACTTGCTCGGCGCCAGACCGACCTCCACCAGGAGATCCACCAGCGGACCGAGCTCGGTGACCCGCGCGTGCGGCACCTCGGACAGGGCGGCGGCCAGCGTCGCCTCGTCCAGCTCGCCGAGCTCGCCCTGGCCGAACAGCGCCTTCGACGCCGCGATGACCGCCGCGCACTGGTCGGAGCCGTGCACCAGCGTCGTCAGCTCCTCGGCCAGCGCTCGCTGCGCCGTCCGGGCCTGCGGACGCTCCTCGGTGACCCTCTCCAGCTCCTCCAGCTCCGCGGGGCTGCGGAAGCTGAGGATCCGCATGTACCGGGAGACGTCCCGGTCGTCCACGTTCAGCCAGAACTGGTAGAACGCGTACGGCGTGGTCATCGTCGGGTCGAGCCAGACGGCCCCGCCCTCGGTCTTGCCGAACTTGGTCCCGTCCGCCTTCGTCATCAGCGGCGTCGCCAGCGCGTGCACCTCGGCACCCGGCTCCAGGCGGTGGATCAGGTCGAGGCCGGCGGTGAGGTTGCCCCACTGGTCGCTGCCGCCCTGCTGGAGCGTGCAGCCGTAGCGCCGGTACAGCTCCAGGAAGTCCATGCTCTGGAGCAGCTGGTAGCTGAACTCGGTGTAGCTGATGCCCTCGTCGGACTCCAGGCGGCGGGCGATGGACTCCTTCGTCAGCATCTTGTTGACGCGGAAGTGCTTGCCGATGTCCCGGAGGAACTCGATCGCGGACAGACCCGCGGTCCAGTCCAGGTTGTTCACCATGACCGCGGCGTTCTCGCCCTCGAAGGACAGGAACGGCTCGATCTGGGCCCGCAGCCGCGCCACCCAGTTCGCGACCGTCTCCGGGTCGTTCAGCGTGCGCTCCGCGGTCGGCCTCGGGTCGCCGATCTGGCCGGTCGCGCCGCCCACCAGGGCCAGCGGACGCAGCCCCGCCCGCTGGAGCCGGCGCATCGTGAGCACCTGCACCAGATGGCCGACGTGCAGACTGGCCGCGGTGGGGTCGTAGCCGCAATAGAAGGTGACGGGGCCGTCCGCGAGAGCCTTGCGCAGTGCGTCCTCATCAGTGGACTGGGCGAACAGCCCACGCCACTTCAGCTCATCGACGATGTCCGTCACGGTTCTTTCTCTCCTCAGACGTGCAGCAATGGGGCAACGCTCAGTCTACGGGCTGTCCCGTGATCCCCGGCGGGCGCGCGGCGTCAGCCACGGCACCTAGCCGCGTTGCCGGAACGCCCGGATGCATCCGGTATTCGGGCGTCCCTCCGCCGTGCGACGCACCGCGTCTGACGCCGCACGCTGATCCACCAGGGATGACGGGACAGCCCTGAGGCGGGTCACACGCCGGGGCTCACCGAGCTCATGTTGAAGTCGGGGATCCGCAGCGCGGGCATCGCGGCCCGAGTGAACCAGTCGCCCCACTCGCGCGGCAACGTCCTTTCCGTACGGCCCGCCTCCGACGCCCGCGCCAGCAGGTCCACCGGCGACTCGTTGAACCGGAAGTTGTTCACCTCGCCGACGACCTCGCCGTCCTCGACCAGGTACACCCCGTCGCGGGTCAGCCCGGTCAGCAGCAGCGTGGCCGGATCGACCTCCCGGATGTACCAGAGGCAGGTCAGCAGCAGGCCGCGCCCGGTCGTCGACGCCACCATCTCGTCCAGGGACCGCTCGCCGCCGCCCTCCAGCAGCAGGTTGTCGACGGCCGGGGCGACCGGCTGGCCGGTCAGCGCCGCCGTGTGCCGGGTCGTCGTCAGCCGCTCCAGCCCGCCGTCGCGCACCCAGTCGGTCGGCGCGAGCGGCAGCCCGTTGTCGAAGACGGAGGCACCGTCCCCGGAGGAGTGGGCGATCACGAACGGCGCCGACTCCAGCCCCGGCGCGTACGGGTCGCTGCGCAGGGTCAGCGGCAGCGCGGACAGCCGCTCGCCGACCCTGGTCCCGCCGCCCGGCCGCGAGAAGACCGTCCGGCCCTCCACGGCGTCCCGCGCGGTCGAGGACCACATCTGGTAGATCAGCAGATCGGCGACGGCCGTCGGCGGGAGCAGCGTCTCGTACCGCCCGGCGGGCAGCTCGATACGGCGCTGCGCCCAGCCCAGCCGCCGCGCCAGCTCCGCGTCGAGCGAGGCCGGGTCGACGTCCTTGAAGTCACGCGTCGAGCGGCCCGCCCAGGACGAACGGGTGCGGTCGGGGGACTTGGCGTTCAGCTCCAGCGTCCCGGTCGGCTGGTCGTGGCGCAGCCGCAGCCCCGTCGACGTACCGAGGTACGTGGAGGTCATCATGTGGTGGGCGAAGCCGTACAGCTCACGGCCGCCGGAGCGGGCGCGGGCGAAGGCGTCGCCGAGCGCCGGGGCGAAGTCCGCGAACACCTCCGAGCCGGTCTCGGCCGGGGCGTCGGTGAAGTCGGGCGACGCGGGCACCCCGGTGACCAGCGGCTGCGCGTCCTCCGCCGGACCGGCCCCGCGCGCGGCGGCCTCGGCGGCCCGCACCAGCGGCTCCAGGTCGTCGGCGGTGACCGCGGACCTGGACACGACGCCGGACGCGGTGCCCTGCGCGCCGTCGACGGTCGCGACGACGGTGAGCGTCCGGCCCCGGGTCACCCCGTTCGTGGTGAGGGCGTTGCCCGCCCAGCGCAGGTTCGCCGACGACTCCTCGTCCGCGATGACCACACAGCCGTCGGCGGTGGACAGTTCGAGAGCCCGCTCGATGATCTCGTGCGGCTTGCTGACACGGCTCATCGCCCGGCCTCCTGCGTCGTGTTGAGGATGTTGACACCCCGGAAGAGCGCGGAGGGGCAGCCGTGCGAGACGGCGGCGACCTGTCCCGGCTGTGCCTTGCCGCAGTTGAACGCACCGCCCAGCACATACGTCTGCGGGCCGCCGACCTTCTCCATCGAGCCCCAGAAGTCCGTCGTCGTCGCCTGGTACGCGACGTCGCGCAGCTGACCGGCGAGCCGTCCGTTCTCGATCCGGAAGAACCGCTGACCCGTAAACTGGAAGTTGTACCTCTGCATGTCGATGGACCAGGAGCGGTCGCCGACCACGTAGATCCCGCGCTCCACCCCGCCGATCAGGTCCTCGGTGGACAGCCCGCCGGGCTCCGGCCGCAGCGACACGTTCGCCATCCGCTGCACGGGCACGTGACCGGGGGAGTCCGCGTACGCGCAGCCGTTGGAACGGCCCAGCCCGGTCAGCCTCGCGATCCGCCGGTCCAGCTGGTAGCCGACCAGCGTTCCGTTCCTCACCAGGTCCCAGGACTGCGCCTCGACGCCCTCGTCGTCGTAACCGATGGTCGCGAGGCCGTGCTCGGCCGTGCGGTCACCGGTCACGTTCATCACGGAGGAGCCGTACGCCAGCTTCCCCAGCTGGTCGAAGGTGGCGAACGAGGTCCCGGCGTACGCCGCCTCGTAGCCCAGGGCCCGGTCCAGCTCGGTGGCGTGACCGATCGACTCGTGGATGGTCAGCCAGAGGTTGGACGGATCGACCACCAGGTCGTACGTCCCCGCCTCGACGCTCGGGGCGCGCATCTTCTCGGCCAGCAGCCCGGGAATCCGCTCCAGCTCGCCGTCCCAGTCCCAGCCGGTCCCGGTCAGGTACTCCCAGCCGCGGCCCGCCGGCGGGGCGATCGTCCGCATCGAGTCGAACTCGCCGGTGCTCGCGTCCACCGCGACGGCGGTGAACTGCGGATGCAGCCGGACCCGCTGCTGGGTGGTCACGGTCCCGGCGGTGTCCGCGTAGAACTTGTTCTCATGGACGGTGGTCAGCGAGGCGTCCACGTGCGCGACGCCCTTCGCCGCCAGGAGCCGGGCGCTCCACTCGGCGAGCAGCCCCGCCTTCTCGTCGTCCGGTACCCCGAACGGGTCGATGCCGTACGCCGAGACCCAGGTCCGCTCGCCGTGCACCGGCTCGTCCGCCAGCTCGACCCGCTCGTCGGAGCCGGCCGCCGCGATCACCTTGGCCGACAGCTTCGCCAGGGCGACGGCCTGCGAGGCCACCTTCGCCGCGGCGTCCATCGTCAGATCCACCCCGGACGCGAAGCCCCAGGCCCCGCCGTGCACCACCCGCACCGCGTAGCCGAGGTCGGTGGTGTCCGAGGACGCGGCGGGGCGGGCGTCCCGCAGCCGCCAGGAGGCGCTGCGCACCCGCTCCATACGGAAGTCGGCATGCTCGGCGCCCAGCGCGCGCGCACGGGCGAGCGCGGCGTCGGCGAGGGCCCGCAACGGCAGGGCCAGGAACGACTGATCTACCTCATGGGGCACGGCGGATTCCCTTCTCGATGCACCACGGAAGTGAACCACGCCGGAGGGTGACCGCACCGGGCATCGGCCGGACACTCTCCCCGCGGTCCGGCGCGGCCCGCCCCCGCGGGGCCGGTCACTGTAGGAACCCCACAGTGACCGGGGGAAGGCGCTGTCAGGGGCCGATTGCCGCGGAAGCAGCGGCTACCGATAGGTTTTCGACGTACCAGACCGCTAGGGAAAGGGTGATCCGATGAGCCGCTCGGTTCTCGTCACCGGAGGAAACCGGGGCATCGGCCTCGCCATCGCCCGCGCTTTCGCCGACAACGGCGACAAGGTCGCGATCACCTACCGCTCCGGAGAGCCGCCCGTCGTGCTCACCGAGGCCGGTGTTCTCGCGGTCCGTTGCGACATCACCGACGCCGAGCAGGTGGAGCAGGCCTACAAGGAGATCGAGGAGAAGCACGGTCCCGTCGAGGTGCTGGTCGCCAACGCCGGCATCACCAAGGACCAGTTGCTGATGCGGATGTCCGAGGAGGACTTCACGTCCGTCCTCGACACCAACCTCACCGGCACCTTCCGGGTCGTCAAGCGCGCCAACCGTGGCATGCTGCGTGCCAGGAAGGGCCGTGTCGTCCTCATCTCCTCCGTCGTCGGGCTTCTCGGCTCGGCCGGGCAGGCGAACTACGCCGCGTCCAAGGCGGGTCTGGTCGGCTTCGCCCGTTCGCTGGCCCGTGAGCTCGGTTCGCGGAACATCACTTTCAACGTCGTCGCGCCCGGCTTCGTCGACACCGACATGACCCAGGCGCTCACCGAGGAGCAGCGCAAGGGCATCGTGTCCCAGGTGCCGCTCGGCCGCTACGCGCAGCCCGGGGAGATCGCCGCCGCGGTGCGCTTCCTCGCCTCCGACGACGCGTCGTACATCACTGGAGCCGTCATCCCGGTTGACGGCGGATTGGGCATGGGTCACTGATCACCATGAGCGGAATTCTCGACGGCAAGCGCATCCTCATCACCGGAGTGCTGACGGAGTCGTCCATCAGCTTCCACGCCGCCAAGGTGGCTCAGGAGCAGGGCGCCGAGGTCATCCTGACCGCTTTCCCGCGGCCCACGCTGACCGAGCGCGTCGCCCGGAAGCTGCCGAAGCCGGTCAAGGTCATCGAGCTGGACGTGACCAACACCGAGCACCTGGACCGGCTCGCCGGTCTGGTCGAGGCGGAGCTCGGCTCCCTCGACGGTGTCGTCCACTCCATCGGCTTCGCGCCGCAGGACGCGCTGGGCGGCAACTTCCTGAACACCCCGTTCGAGTCCGTCGCCACCGCGATGCACGTCTCGGCGTTCTCGCTGAAGTCGCTGGCCATGGCCTGCAAGCCGCTGATGAACGACGGCGGCTCGGTCGTCGGCCTCACCTTCGACGCGCAGTTCGCCTGGCCGCAGTACGACTGGATGGGCCCGGCCAAGGCCGCGCTGGAGGCCACCTCCCGCTACCTCGCCCGTGACCTGGGCAAGGACGACATCCGCTGCAACCTGGTCTCGGCCGGGCCGCTCGGCTCGATGGCCGCGAAGTCCATCCCGGGCTTCACCGACCTGGCCAAGGTGTGGGACACCCGTTCCCCGCTGGCCTGGGACATGTCGGACCCGGAGCCGGCGGGCCGCGCCATCGTCGCGCTGCTCTCGGACTTCTTCCCGAAGACCACCGGCGAGATCATCCACGTCGACGGCGGCGTGCACATGATGGGCGCCTGACCCGTACGGCGGCTCGCACCCGGCCGCGTACCGCCCGAGCACCGGGCGGTACGCGGCTTTCGCGCGTCCGGACCCGCCCCGCCCCGTCCCGGAGCCCGGGTCGGTGAGATCGACTCGAAAAGGTGGTCGATCCACCGCAGAATGTGGTGAACCGGACTTCGGGCCGAGCTGCGGGAGGAGGTCGACATGCGCTCCACACGTCGCCGGACCGGCGCGCTGCTGGCGGCCGCCATAGCGCTGGCCGGGCTCGCCGCCCCGGTGGGGATATCCCTGGCGGGCCGGGCGGGAGGCGGGGCGTCCACCCCCGCCGCACCCAGCCCGGAGCCCGCCGGATCCGAATGCCGTACCTCGATACGGGGATCACGCGTCGTCGCCTACTGCCACAACCCGTACCCCTCCGCCGACCGGGTGCAGCTGCACACCGAATGCCGTCAGTGGTGGGACGTGGACGCCGACGCCACCCCGGTCGACGTGGGCCCGGGGCGTACCGTACGGCTCGACGACCGCTGCTGGAAGCAGATCGCCTCCGCCTGGATCACCCACCGCATACAGGACGCGCGGGACGCACCGACGGCCCGCTAGGGAGGGTCCGGGACATGCCCGTGGCGCATCCCCTAAGGGTGTTCCGACACGCAGCTCAGCGTATGACTCGCGGCCTCGGCCGCCGCCGCCTCGCCGTCCCCGGCCCGGATCGCCTCGACCAGCCGGCCGTGGTCCATGGGGGCCTCCGGCTGGAGATCCTGGCCGATGTCCCCCCTGAGGTAGTCGCGCAGCAGATCCCCCAGATCGGCGTAGAGGCCGGTCAGCACCTCGTTGTGAGCGGCGGCGACCACCGCCAGGTGCAGCGTCGCGTCCGCCGCGACGAACGCCTCCGCGTCACCCGCTGCCCACGCCCGCGCGCGGCGTTCCATGAGCGCGTCCAGTTGCCTCAGATCCCGCTCGGTGCGCCGGGCCGCGGCCAGCCGGGCCGCCGACGACTCCAGGGTGGAGCGCAGTTCGGCGATGTGGCGCGGATCGGCGGAGGCGAAGCGCCGGTGCATCACCCCGGCCAGCTCGCTGGTGGCGACGACGTAGGTGCCCGATCCCTGCCGGATGTCCAGCAGTCCGTTGTGCGCGAGGGCGCGCACGGCCTCCCGGACGGTGTTGCGGGCCACCCCCAGCTGCTCCACCAGTTCGGGCTCGGTGGGAATGCGGGAACCCACGGGCCACTCGCCCGAGGTGATCTGGTTCCTGAGCTGGGCAATCACCTGGTCGGCGAGTGCCGAACGCCGCGGAGACGTCAGCGCCATGGTGCTCCTTGGTCGGGATTCCGGTGTGAGGCGTGGTACCGGAGTGAAACAGGGTGCCGGAGTGGGGGACGGGAATCACTGTGCCCGGAGCGAATGTTCTCAGAGCGCGTCCCGGTCGGCGGACTCCCCGTCCGCCCGCGGCCGACTGGACAATCAATCATCCCATGATTCTATGATGGGTCTCATGCCCGATGACGAAACCAGCACCCTGAGCCCCGCCGCCGCGGTGAACAGCCCCGCGAAGCCCACGGCCGCACAGGCCCCGAAGGGCCGCCGGACGGCGCCAGCGGCCGACGGCACCTCCCCCTGGACGCTCCGGCTGGTCGCCATCGGGCTGGTCCTCACCGCGGTGAACCTCCGTCCCGCCATCACCAGCCTCGGCGCCCTCCTCGAAGAGGTGCGGGAGGGGCTGCACATGAGCGGCAGCGTCGCCGGTGTCCTCACCTCCGTGCCGCCGCTCTGCTTCGCGGTCTTCGGGATCATGGCGCCCCGCCTCGCCCGCCGCTTCGGTCCGGGCGCGGTGGTCTGCGCCGGGATGATCGCCATCACCGCCGGTCTGGTGATCCGGCCGCTCGTCGGCGGGACGGCGGGCTTCCTCGCCGCGAGCGCCCTCGCCCTGATGGGCATAGCCGTCAGCAACGTCCTGATGCCCGTCATCGTCAAGCGCTGGTTCCCCGACCGGGTCGGCACCATGACCGGGCTCTACTCCATGGCGCTGGCCCTCGGCACCTCACTCGCCGCCGCGGTGACCGTGCCCATGACCAGCGCGATGGGCGGCGGCTGGCGGCTGGGTCTCGGCGTCTGGGCCGCGCTCTCCGCCGTCGCGATCCTGCCCTGGCTCCCGCTGGTACGGGACCGGCGCGCCGCGGGCGAGCGGCCCGGCCGCCCCGTGGCCGGCCGCCCCGCTCCGGAACTCCGGATCACCCGCAGCCGCACCGCCTGGAGCCTCGCCTGCTTCTTCGGTCTGCAGGCCACCGCCGCGTACATCGCGATGGGGTGGATGCCGCAGATCTTCCGCGACGCCGGGGTCTCGGCCAGTACCGCCGGTGTGCTGCTCGCCGTCACGATGGCGATGGGCGTTCCGCTCGCCTTCGTCATCCCGGGGGTCGCGGGACGGATGCGGAACCAGGGCCCGATCGTCCTCTTCCTCGGCAGCTGCGGCCTCGTCGGTTACGCGGGCCTCTACTTCGCACCGGCTGGCGGCGCCTGGGCCTGGGCGGTGCTCCTCGGCATCTCGAACTGCTCCTTCCCGCTCGCCCTGACCATGATCGGCATGCGGTCGCGCACCGGTGCGGGCGTGGTCCGGCTGTCCGCGTTCGCCCAGTCCGTCGGCTACCTGATCTCGATCCCGGGACCGCTGCTGATCGGTGTGCTCTACCAGCACAGCGGCGGCTGGGAGCTGCCCATCGCCCTGATGGCGGGCCTCATGGTGCCGCAGATGGCGGTCGGACTCCTGGCCGGACGGGACCGGACGATCGAGGACGAATGCTGAGATGCGAGACTGGGGCCATGTCTCCTGTGCTCGACCCGAATCCTCAGAACGGCCAGAAGAAGTTCCTCGCCGTGCTCGGCGCGATGCTGCTGGTCACCGTGGTCGTCGCGGTGATCGCCTCGATCGCCTCCCCCTGAGCCTCACCGCTTCCGCCGCCGGGCGCCGGAGGTGGGGTTAACCCCCCGGTCCCCTAGGGGGCTGAGGTGGGGGTGAAGTGGGTGGACCGCCGGATGGGCCCGACGGCCCCCGGCCCGTAGGTTCGTCGGTACCGGAACCGATGACCCACGGAGGCGGACATGCCGGCCCCAACCACCACCCGGACCACCCACCCGGCCACGGGCAGTGTCGAGGTGCGGCTGCCGTGGTGGGGCGTCGTACTGCCCGCCCTCGCCTTCGGCGTACTGCTGCTGCTGATCGTGAGCCCCGGTGAGGCACGGGCCGCGACCACCGACCCGGCGGTCAGCCGCGTCCTGGCGCACCTCCTGGCCCTGGTGACCGGCTGACCCGTGCACCGCACACCAGCACGTCAACCCCCTGCGCCGGACGGCACGTTTCGTGCGAAGCTGAGGTGTATGAGCGTCGACACACCTCGCAGGATCGTTCTTCTCAGGCACGCCAAGGCGGAATGGTCGCAGGACTCCGATTACGAGCGGCCGCTCGCGGAGCGCGGCCGGAAGGACGCCCCCGTCGCGGGCCGCAAGCTCGCCGGCTCCGGGATCGATGTCGATCTGGCCCTCTGCTCCACCGCCGCCCGGACGCGGGAGACCTGGAAGCTGGCCGTCCACGAGATGCCGCGCCGCCCCAGGACCGTGTACGAGGAGCGGCTGTACGAGGCGTCCCTCGGCGAGCTCATCGCCCTGGTCAACGAGACCTCCGACGACGTGCGCGACCTCCTGGTCATCGGCCACAACCCCGGCATGCACGCGATCGCCGACGCCCTCGCCGGATCCGCCGAGGGTGACACCCTGGCCCGGATGAACCGCAGTGGCTTCCCCACCGCCGCGTTCGCCGTCGTCGAGTTCAACGGTTCCTGGAAGGGCGTGGAGCACGGCGTCGGCAGGCTCGTCGAGTACTGGACGCCCAACGGCTGACCCGCCCGCCGTACGCGACAGGGCCCCCGGAAAACCGCTCGGCGGTCACGGGGGCCCTGTCGAACGCGCGGGACGCGGCGCCCGGGGCGTGACGGTCAGCCGTCGAGGCCGTCGGCGGCCTCGACCTCCTCGCGGGTGATGCCCAGCAGATAGAGCACGGTGTCCAGGAACGGCACGTTCACCGCGGTGTGCGCGGCCTCCCGGACCACCGGCTTGGCGTTGAAGGCCACCCCCAGCCCGGCAGTGTTCAGCATGTCCAGGTCATTGGCGCCGTCACCGATCGCGACGGTCTGTGCCAGCGGCACCCCGGCCTGCTCGGCGAAGCTGCGCAGCAGCCGGGCCTTGCCCGCCCGGTCGACGATGTCGCCGACGACCCGTCCCGTGAACTTCCCGTCGGCCACTTCCAGGGTGTTGGCGGAGGCGAAGTCGAGCCCGAGCCGTTCCTTCAGGTCGTCGGTGACCTGGGTGAACCCGCCCGAGACCACACCCACTTGATAGCCGAGACGCTTCAGCGTACGGATCAGGGTGCGAGCCCCCGGTGTCAGCCGCACCTCGGCGCGCACCTTGTCCACCACCGACGCGTCGAGCCCGGCCAGCAGAGCCACCCGCGCGTGCAGCGACTGCTCGAAGTCCAGCTCGCCGCGCATCGCCTGCGCGGTCACCTCGGCGACCTTGTCCTCGCAGCCCGCGTGGGCGGCGAACAGCTCGATGACCTCGTCCTGGATCAGCGTCGAGTCGACGTCCATGACGACCAGCCGCTGGGCCCGGCGGCTCAGCCCGGCCGACACCACCGCGATGTCGACGCCGATACCGGCCGCCTCCGTCGCCAGGGCGGTCCGCAGATCCTCGGTCGCGGTGCCGGACACCGCGAACTCCACCGCCGTGACGGGGTACTTCGCGAGCCGGAAGATCCGGTCGATATTGCCTCCGGTGGAGGTGATGGTGGCCGCTATGGCGGCGGTCGACTCCGCCGTCAGCGGGTGTCCGAGCACCGTCACATGGGAACGCCCGACACCGCGCGGCCGGTTGTCACCCGTACCGGAGATGATCTCGGCCTGGAGCTTCAGCGAATCGGCCCAGCTGTGCACGGTCGCCCGCAGGTCGCCCTCGGTGGTACCGCCCGCGACCGGGGCGGTGACCAGCGCGCACAGGACGATGCGGCCACGGGTGACGACCTGCTCGATGTCGACGACGTCGACGGAGTAGGCGGCGAGGGTGTCGAAGAGCCCGGCGGTGATGCCGGGGCGGTCCTTCCCGAAGATCTTCACGAGGAGGGTCGGAGTGCCGGTGCCCCGAGGGGACTCAGGAGACTCAGGAGACCCGGGAGACGAGGAGGGCTGAGATGGCTGAGATGCGCTCATGGTGCTTCCACCGTATCGGTCCGCCGCCGGGTGCCGGAGATCCGTCCCGAGGAACGGACAGCGCCCGCCACCGCACGGCGCGACCGGGGCGCGGACCCGGTGACGGACCGCGCGCGTCCGCTTTCGCCCGGTACCCGGACGGGCCGCGGCGGTACTCCAGGAGTACCCGGGATATCCCGTTCACCGACGGTTCGTGCGTACTCGGGACGCTTGCCGCGCTCTCCTCCCATTATTCGTGTCGACGCCGTAACGATGCAGGTCCAAGCAGGTACTAGGGCCCGCTCGACTTTCGTATCCGGGACTGCTCCTGGAATAGTTCCCCACGATGTTCAGCATCCCTAGACTCCCTGCGATGGGGGTAACTCGGGGGACAACTAGTGGGGCGCGGAGTGCCGGAACTCGTACTGGAATTGAATGGAAGGACCTGGACGCTCGATCCGTCCAGGTCGTACACCCTCGGACGCGATCCTCAGGGTGACCTGACGATCGATGACGCCAGGGTGTCGTGGCGGCATGCCACGATCAGCTGGGGGGGCCGAAACTGGTTCATCGAGGACCACGGCAGCACCAACGGCACCTATGCGCAGGGCAGCAGGATCCAGCAGCTGGAGATCGGACCCGGCACCGTCCTGCATCTGGGCAACGCCACCGACGGACCGCGGCTGAGCATCACCGCCGCCGCGGGCGCCGACGTCTACAGCGGACAGGGCGCGGGTGCCCAGCAGGCCCCCGGCCAGCAGCCCCCGCAGGGCGGCCCCGGCTGGGGCGGCCCGCAGGCTCCCGCGCAGCAGCAGCCCCAGCAGCCGCACGCGCAGCAGCAGGGCTGGCAGCAGCAGCCTCCGGCCCAGACGCCTCAGCAGCCGTACGTACCGCAGCAGCAGGGGATGGCGGGCCCGCCGCCCGGTGCGGGCGGGGCCGCGGGGGCCCCGTCGGCCTACGGCGACCGCAGCCCGACCACGTTCCACCAGTTCGCACTCGGCCGGGTCATGCGCATCGGCCGTGCGCTGGAGAACGATCTGGTCGTCTCCGACCTCCAGGTCTCGCGCAACCACGCCGAGTTCCACGCGACGCCCGACGGCCGCTTCGAGATCCGGGACCTCGGGTCGCACAACGGCACGTACGTCAACGGTCAGCCGCTCGCCAAGTCCGGCTCCGCGTTCATCGGGCCGAGCGACACCGTCGGCGTCGGCCACTCGACCTTCCGCCTGGTCGGCGACCGGCTCGAAGAGTTCGTCGACACCGGTGAGGTCTCCTTCTCCGCCCGCCACCTCACGGTGACGGTCGACGGCGGGAAGCAGATCCTCAAGGACGTCTCCTTCGGCGTACCGGAGAAGTCGCTCGTCGCGGTCATCGGCCCCTCGGGCTCCGGAAAGTCCACCCTGCTCAAGGCGCTCACCGGATACCGGCCCGCCAACCAGGGTGACGTCCTCTACGACAACCGGAACCTGTACAAGCAGTTCGCCGAGCTGCGCCAGCGCATCGGTCTGGTCCCGCAGGACGACATCCTGCACAAGGAACTCACGGTCACCAAGGCGCTCAAGTACGCCGCCAAGCTCCGCTTCCCCGCGGACACCACCGAGGCCGAGCGTGAGGCCCGCATCCACGAGGTCCTCGCCGAGCTCAAGCTCGACATCCACAAGGACAAGAAGGTCACCTCGCTCTCCGGCGGCCAGCGCAAGCGCGTCTCCGTCGCCCTGGAGCTGCTCACCAAGCCGTCGCTGATCTTCCTGGACGAGCCGACCTCCGGCCTCGACCCGGGCATGGACCGCGATGTCATGCAGCTGCTGCGCGGGCTGGCCGACGACGGCCGTACGGTCCTGGTCGTCACCCACTCCGTGGCCGAGCTGGCGATCTGCGACAAGCTGCTGGTCATGGCGCCCGGCGGGTCCGTCGCCTACTTCGGCCCGCCGGAGGAGGCGCTCAACTTCTTCGGCTACACCACCTGGGCCGACGTCTTCTCCGCGTTCGAGAACTACCGCGACTACGACTGGGCCGGGCGCTGGCGCGGCTCCCAGCACTACCAGATGTACGCCGCGGACCTCGACGCCGTCGCCCCCCAGCCGGTGCACATGCCGCCGCAGCAGATCCGCCCGCCGAAGCCGCAGAGCTGGTCGGCCCAGCTGTGGACGCTGATCCGCCGCTACCTCTCGGTGATCGCGTCCGACAAGGGCTTCATGGGGCTGATGGTCATCCTGCCCGCCGTGCTCGGCGTGGTCAGCGTGGTCATCCCGGCCAAGTTCGGCCTGGCCCCGCCGGAGGCGCCCTCCCGGTTCAACGGAGCCGCCGGAACGATCATGCTGATCCTCGCAGTCGGCATGTGCTTCTCCGGCGCGGCCAACTCCGTACGAGAACTGATCAAGGAACGCGTCATCTACGAACGGGAACGGGCCACCGGCCTGTCCCGCTCGGCCTACCTCATGTCCAAGGTGATCGTCCTCGGCGTGATCACGGCCTTCCAGGGCGTCATCATCTGCGGCATCGGCTTCGCCACCCGCAAGCTGCCGGACGAGGGCCTGATCATGCCGCCCGCCGTCGAGCTCTGCCTGACGATCATCGCGCTGGGCTTCACCTCGATGATGTTCGGCCTGGTCATCTCCTCGCTGGTGAAGACCTCCGAGAAGACCATGCCGCTGCTGGTCATGTTCGCGATCATCCAGGTCGTCTTCACCGGCATCCTCTTCCAGGTGTACGGCTCGCCCGGCCTGGAGCAGTTCGCCTGGCTGATGCCGTCCCGCTGGGCCATCGCCGGTACGGCCGCGACGCTCGACCTCTCGCACCTGATGGCACCGTGGGATCCGAAGGAGCCGACGAACCTGGACCCGCTCTGGGAGCACTCGGCGGGCCAGTGGGGCGTCAACATCACCGTGCTCCTGCTGCTCGGCATCGCCTGCGGCTTCGCGGTCGCGCGACTGCTGCGCCGCCACGAGCCGGAGGTCATGCGCAAGTAGCGCGGACACCGTCCGCCGCACGGCCGAAGGGCGGCACCCCGCACGGGGTGCCGCCCTTCGGCGTCGACGGCGGCCGTCCGGCGGACGGAGCGCCGGTCAGTACGCGCTGTTGACGTTGTCGATCGAGCCGTACCGGTCGGCCGCGTAGTTGGCGGCGGCCGTGATGTTGGCGACCGGGTCGTAGATGTTCGTCGAGGTGCCCGGGACGTGGTACGCGTTGAACGTCGGCTGGATCACCTGGAGCAGCCCGCAGGACGGGGTGCCGTTCTGGGCGTTGACGTCCCAGCCGTTGACCGCGTTCGGGTTGCCGGTCGACTCGCGCATGATGTTGCGGTGCAGTCCGTCGTACGAGCCGGGGATGCCGTGGGACCGCATGACGTCGAGGGCCTGCCGGATCCAGCCGTCCAGGTTGTTCGCGTAGACCGGGGTACGGACCTCGGAGCGGCTGGCGGCCTGCGGCTTGGCGTGCTGGGCGGCGGCCTCGGTCCGCACCGCGGCGGCTCGGGCCTTCGCCTCGGCCTTGGTCTTGGCCTGCGCCTTGGCCTTGGCGGCCTTGGCGGCCTTGGCCTTCGCGGCGGCGGCCTTCTTGGCCTTGGCGAGGTCGGCGGCCTTCACCAGCTTCTCGGCGGTGGAGTGCTGCTCGATGATGCTGGCCTGCACGGCCTTGGCCTGCGGCGAACCGGCGGCCGACGCGAGCACCACGGGGGCGGCGGACACAGCGGCCGCGGCCTCGGGCTTGGAGTCGGCGCTGGCGGGGACGAGCGAGAACGAGAGTGCGGCGGCGGCCATGGCCGAGATGCCCGCGACGGAGAGCTTCTGGGTCTTGTTCAGACGGCGGCGACGGCCGGTGTTGCTGGACGCGAACATGCAGACGTACCTCTTCGAATCGCAGGAGTCCTCACGGAGGACGAAGACGGGAAGCGTGCGTCGCATCTCCGTCGGGGACGAGAGCAATTCTTAGCGGCTGCAAAATCTGCTGGCAAAGGTGTGACGTACGAACCCGGGTAGTGGACCGGATCCCCGCTCGAACGTGCCGGGCCCCGCTCATGACCACTCATACGGCACTTGCCTCCCCACTAGCGGGCTTCGTAAGTGACGTGGGTCCTATGTGCGGCCTCACACCGGCCGCGTAACGAACTGACCAACCGTTGCTTCAGTAATTCGGACGGTGAGATTCCATCTCTTCGGGCGGCGAATCGGGCGCACGGCCTAGGCCCGGCGCCCTAATCCGTGGCCGTCCGCAGGCCGATACGGCGTTCGAACCCCGCCGGTACGGTGAGACGCATGAGCCACCGCCCACCGTCGGGACTCGCAGCCGTGAGCGCCGCCCTGCTCGCCATGAGCAGGCACCTCGAAGTGCGCGACGTCCTGAAGACGATCGTCGCCTCGGCCCGCGAGCTGCTGAACGCCGAGTACGCCGCCCTGGGCGTTCCCGACGACCACGGGGGCTTCGCCCAGTTCGTCGTCGACGGAGTCAGCGACGAGCAGTGGAAGGCGATCGGCCCGCTCCCCAGACAGCACGGCATCCTCGCCGCGATGCTCCACGAGGCGAAGGCCGAACGCCTCGCCGACGTCCGCAAGGACCCCCGCTTCGAGGGCTGGCCCGACGCCCACCCCGACATGTCCGACTTCCTGGGCCTGCCCATCAGGGACGGCGAGGAGATCATCGGCGCGCTCTTCCTCGCCAACAAGCGCTGCCCCAAACCCGAGGGCGGCTGCGGCTTCACCGCCGAGGACGAGGAACTGCTGGCCATCCTGGCCCAGCACGCCGCGATCGCCCTCACCAACGCCCGCCTGTACGAGCGAAGCCGTGAGCTCACCATCGCCGAGGAGCGCTCCCGCCTCGCCCACGAGCTGCACGACGCCGTCAGCCAGAAGCTCTTCTCGCTGCGGCTGACGGCCCAGGCCGCGACCGCCCTGGTGGACCGCGACCCGGCCCGCGCCAAGGGAGAGCTCCAGCAGGTCGCCGCGCTCGCGGCCGAAGCCGTGGACGAGCTGCGCGCCGCCGTCGTCGAACTGCGCCCCGCCGCGCTCGACGAGGACGGGCTCGTCGCCACCCTCCGTACCCAGGTCCAGGTCCTGGACCGGGCCCACACCACCGCCCGGGTCACCTTCGAGAGCCTGGGCATCCGGGCCCTGCCCGCCGCCCAGGAGGAAGCCCTGCTCCGCGTCTCCCAGGAGGCCCTGCACAACGCGCTGCGCCACTCCGGGGCGGCCCACGTCGGCGTCACCCTGGCCCGGCGGGGCGGCGGCACCCTGCTGCGGATCACCGACGACGGCCGCGGCTTCGAGCCCGCGGCGACCCGGCAGGCCGGACGCCATCTGGGCCTGGTCTCCATGCGGGACCGCGCGAACGGAGTCGGCGGAAGGCTCACCGTTGAATCGGCGCCCGGCAAGGGCACCACGATCGAGATGGAGGTACCCGGTGGCTGACAGAACCATCAGGGTGCTGCTGGTCGACGACCACCAGGTGGTCCGCCGCGGTCTGCGCACCTTCCTGGAGGTCCAGGACGACATAGAAGTGGTCGGCGAGGCGGCCGACGGCGCCGAGGGCGTGGCCAGGACGGAGGAGCTCCGCCCCGACGTCGTCCTGATGGACGTCAAGATGCCCGGCACCGACGGTATAGAGGCCCTGCGCAGGCTCCGCGGGCTGGACAACCCGGCCAAGGTCCTGATCGTCACCAGCTTCACCGAACAGCGCACCGTGGTCCCCGCCCTGCGCGCCGGAGCCTCCGGCTACGTGTACAAGGACATCGACCCGGAAGCCCTGGCCGGTGCCATCCGCTCGGTGCACGCGGGCCACGTCCTGCTCCAGCCGGAAGTCGCGGGCGCCCTTCTCGCCCAGGAGGACCCGGGCAGCGGTACGGGACGGGGGAGCACGCTCACCGAACGGGAGCGGGAGGTGCTGGGGCTGATCGCCGACGGCCGTTCCAACCGCGAGATCGCACGCGCCCTGGTCCTCTCCGAGAAGACGGTCAAGACGCACGTCTCGAACATCCTCATGAAGCTCGACCTCGCCGACCGCACCCAGGCAGCCCTCTGGGCCGTCCGGAACGGCGCCGCGGACTGAGCGAGGCCGGGCGAAGCACCCGAGCAAGCCCGGACGGCCACCTGAGGAAGACGCGGGGCGAAGCACCCGAGCAAGCCCGGACGGGCACGAGGAAGGCGCCGGACGGGCAGCACCTGCCCGTCCGGCGCCCCCGCACACCGCCCGGACGGCCTAACGCCGCCGTTCCAGCTCCTCCACATACGCGTTGTACGCCGCCACCTGCGCCCGCCGAGCCACCCGCTCCACCGGCCGCAGTGCCTCGCCCCGCGCCGCGATCTGCGAGGCACTCACCGCCCCGCCGTGCCCGCTCTCGTGCGCCACCGAGACCAGCAGCCCCACCCGCTGCGCCAGCTCCAGCACCCGCACCGCCCGCGGCGGATATCCCGGGGCCAGCACCTCGCGCCCCCGCTCCGCCCGCGCCCGGTACGCGTCCAGCGCCGCCTCGGCCACGGGCCCCGAACCGGCCACGTCCAGCCGCGACAGCAGCGCCGTGGCGTCCCGCAGCCCCTCCGCGAGCTCCCGCTCCGCCTCGCCCAGCGACGGCACATCGGCCGGCGGCGCCTCCCGCACCGCCAGACACCGCCACACCACCTCGACGTGCAGATCCCCCTCCGGCCCCGCCTCCCGCACCTCGGGCACCAGTCCGTACGGCGCACCGAAGGCCACCACCGCCTCCCCGGCCTCCAGCGCCCGCGCGTTGAACTCCGGCGGGCCGCTCAGCCCCAGCGGGTGCCCCGGAGCCGGCAGCGCCACCCGGAAGCCCGTCACCCCCAGTCCCCGCAGCCGTCCCAGGGCCAGCGTGAGCCCGACCGGCCCCGCCTCACCCGGTAGCCCCCCGACGCGGTGCACCGCGTCCTCCCCGACCACGGCGAGCGCGGCGTCGTCCGGCGACACCAGCCCCGCCAGAAGCGCGTTTCCCCATGCGGCCAGCCGTCCTGAGCGTGGTTCCGAAAGCATGGGAACAGCGTAGAGAACCGGCCGCGCCCCCGTCGTCCCGCGGGCCCAGCGCCGGGCACACTCGTCCGGTGGCGTAGATTTCCTGGGGAGCCGTGCCCACAGGCACCGACGATCTCGACACTGCATGGGGAGACAACGCGCCATGAGCGATGTACTGGAGCTGGTGGACGTATCCGTGGTCCGCGACGGACGCGCTCTGGTGGATGATGTCTCCTGGTCGGTCAAGGAGGGGGAGCGCTGGGTCATCCTCGGCCCGAACGGCGCCGGCAAGACCACCCTCCTCAACATCGCCTCCAGCTACCTCTTCCCGAGCTCCGGCAGCGTCAGCATCCTCGGCGAGCCGCTCGGCGGCGTCGGCACCGACGTCTTCGATCTCCGCCCCCGCATCGGCATCGCGGGCATCGCCATGGCCGAGAAGCTGCCCCGCCGACAGACCGTGCTCCAGACGGTGCTCACCGCCGCGTACGGAATGACCGCCACCTGGCACGAAAACTACGAGGCCGTCGACGAGGAGCGCGCCCGCGCCTTCCTCGACCGGCTCGGCATGACCGAGTACCTCGACCGCAAGTTCGGCACCCTGTCCGAGGGCGAGCGCAAGCGCACCCTGATCGCCCGCGCCATGATGACCGACCCTGAGCTGCTGCTCCTCGACGAACCGGCGGCCGGGCTCGACCTCGGCGGCCGCGAGGACCTGGTCCGCCGCCTCGGCCGTCTGGCCCGCGACCCGTACGCCCCCTCCATGATCATGGTCACCCACCATGTCGAGGAGATCGCCCCCGGCTTCACCCACGTTCTGATGATCCGCCAGGGCAAGGTGCTCGCCGCCGGCCCCATGGAGACCGAGCTCACCTCCCGCAACCTCTCCCTCTGCTTCGGGCTGCCGCTCGTCGTCGAGCACGCCGGCGACCGCTACACGGCCCACGGCCTGCCGCTCTCCTGACCCACCGGCCCGGTCCACGGGCGCGGTGTCCGGCCCGCGCCCTGTCCGCGAGGGCGTCCGCGGTTCTACCATGGCTCCGTGGACATCGACGCGTGGGTGTGGTGGCTGATCGGCGCGGCGGGGCTGGGCATCCCGCTCGTCCTGACCGCGATGCCCGAATTCGGCATGTTCGCCGTCGGCGCGGTCGTCGCGGCGGTGGTCGCGGCACTCGGCGGCGGCATAGTGGCCCAGGTCCTGGTGTTCCTGGTGGTCTCCGTGGCGCTGGTCGCGGTGGTCCGCCCGATCGCCGCCAGGCACCGCTCCGACCGGCCCCGACTCGCCACAGGCATCGACGCGCTGAAGGGCCGTCAGGCCGTCGTCCTGGAACGGGTGGACGGCAGCGGCGGCCGGATCAAGCTGGCCGGGGAGATCTGGTCGGCCCGCGCGTTCGACGAGGACCAGAGCTTCGACCCCGGTCAACAGGTCGATGTCGTCGACATCGACGGAGCTACAGCCGTCGTCATGTGACCGAACCACCCACAAGGCAGCGCGTGTTCTGTCAGACTCGATGTCGATCATCATGAGAGCGGGGCCGGCCCGACGGCCGACCCCCACCGCGATCTCGACCTCGATCATCGCGATCCGTCGGCAACCGAAGGGCAACGAGGAACGATGCAACCGATCATCATCGTCCTGATCATTCTGGTGGTGCTCGTCTTCATCGCCCTGATCAAGACGATCCAGGTCATCCCACAGGCCAGCGCCGCCATCGTCGAACGTTTCGGCCGCTACACCCGCACGCTCAACGCGGGCCTGAACATCGTCGTTCCGTTCATCGACACCATCCGCAACCGCATCGACCTGCGCGAGCAGGTCGTCCCGTTCCCGCCCCAGCCGGTGATCACCCAGGACAACCTGGTCGTCAACATCGACACCGTCATCTATTACCAGGTGACCGACGCCAGGGCCGCGACCTACGAGGTCGCCAGCTACATCCAGGCGATCGAGCAGCTCACCGTCACCACCCTCCGCAACATCATCGGCGGCATGGACCTGGAGCGGACCCTCACCTCCCGCGAGGAGATCAACGCGGCTCTGCGCGGCGTCCTCGACGAGGCCACCGGCAAGTGGGGCATCCGGGTCAACCGCGTCGAGCTCAAGGCGATCGAGCCGCCCACCTCCATCCAGGACTCGATGGAGAAGCAGATGCGCGCCGACCGTGACAAGCGCGCCGCCATCCTCCAGGCCGAAGGTACGCGCCAGTCCGCGATCCTCACCGCGGAGGGCGAGAAGCAGTCCGCGATCCTGCGCGCCGAAGGTGAGGCCAAGGCCTCGGCCCTGCGCGCTGAGGGTGAGGCCCAGGCGATCCGTACGGTCTTCGAGTCCATCCACGCCGGAGACCCGGACCAGAAGCTCCTCTCGTACCAGTACCTCCAGATGCTCCCGAAGATCGCCGAGGGCGACGCCAACAAGCTCTGGATCGTGCCCAGCGAGATCGGCGACGCCCTCAAGGGCCTGAGCGGCGCCTTCGGCAACCTCGGCAACGGTGCCCCGGGCTTCGACACCGGAAAGGGCGCCCCGGGCCTCAGCGCCGCCAAGGAGCGCCGGGAGGAACCCCCGGTCGAATGACGCGTACACGCCCCGTGCATGATCAGTGCACCAAGCACCGGTCATGTACGGGGGATACGCCATGAACATCTGGGAGATGCTCGCCGTCTTCGCGGCGGGCATCAGCGCCGGCACGATCAACACGATCGTCGGATCGGGAACGCTGATCACCTTCCCCGTGCTGCTCGCCACCGGCCTGCCCCCGGTCACGGCCACCGTCTCCAACGCCCTCGGCCTGATACCCGGATCGGTCAGCGGCGCCATCGGCTACCGCAAGGAACTCGAGGGCCAGGGACGCCGCGTACTCAAACTCGCGATCGGCTCCCTCATCGGCGGTCTCACCGGCGCCACCCTGCTGCTGGCCCTGCCGTCCACGGCCTTCGAGACCATCGTCCCGATCCTGGTGGCCCTGGCACTCGTCCTGGTCATCCTGCAACCACGCATCAGCAAAGCGGTCCAGCGCCGCCGCGAGACCACCGGAGGCCCTGCCCGCGCCGACGGCGGCCCGCTCCTGTTCACCGGGCTGATGCTCGCCAGTGTCTACGGCGGCTACTTCACCGCCGCCCAGGGGATCATCTACCTCTCCCTGATGGGGATGCTGCTCGACGACACCATGCAGCGCCTGAACGCCGTCAAGAACGTCCTCGCCGCCGTCGTCAACAGCATCGCCGCGCTCTTCTTCCTCTTCGTCGCCGACTTCGACTGGACGGCCGTCCTGCTCATCGCGGTCGGCTCCGCCCTCGGCGGCCAGATCGGCGCGAAGATCGGCCGCCGCCTCAGCCCCGTGGTCCTGCGCGTGCTCATCGTCGCGGTCGGCACGGCCGCCATCGTCCAGCTGCTGCTCCGCTGACACACGGAAGCCCGCCTCCTTGCGGGGACGGGCTTCCGTACCGCGCTACGCGTACGCCGACTACGCCGCGGCCCGGTCCAGCCAGTCCGGCAGCTCCGCCAGCTCCCCGGCCCCCATGGCCAGCAGCATCGCCTGTGCCGGGGACGGCACGAAAGGCTGCCGCAGCAGCGGCATCCCCGCCTGCTCAGGCGTCCGGGCCGCCTTGCGGTGGTTGTCCTCGGCGCAGGATGCCACCGTGTTCAGCCAGGTGTCCTGACCCCCCTGGGCGCGCGGTACGACATGGTCGACGGTGCTCGCCCGCCGCC
Source organism: Streptomyces sp. NPDC058195 (assembly GCF_042883525.1). Classification (NCBI taxonomy): domain Bacteria; kingdom Bacillati; phylum Actinomycetota; class Actinomycetes; order Kitasatosporales; family Streptomycetaceae; genus Streptomyces; species Streptomyces sp. NPDC058195. The sequence continues at coordinate 14,967 of NZ_JBHVVM010000010.1, read as the reverse complement.
CGCAGTACGCGCACCGGTGCTGGTCCCGGACCAGCACCCCCCTCCGCGACCACGAGGCGTGTCTTCGGAACGGCACCCGTACATACCGGCAGAGCCTGATCACCCGGGGCACCGGAATGTCCACCGCGGCACCTCGCATACGGAGATCGGGATGCGACTGCTCGACGACGGCCTTGTCCTGAAGGATCAGTACCACCGCACGCTTCAGCGTCACCGTCGACAGCGGCTCGAAGCTCGCGTTCAGTACCAGCGTGTCCCGCATCTCGCCCACCTCCCGTGTGCCACCCGCCCCCTGGCAGGCCCGGACCAACTCTGGCCGGGCAGGCCCTGATGGACAACGCAATAAAAAATGCCCTGCCCTGATCTCTCCAGGACCAGGGCAGGGCAAACAGCGGGGGAACTCTCGGTTCGAGGACGGACCCTAGGCAGGACCCGTGTACTCACCGATCAACTGGGCGCGGCCCAGGGTGTGGAAGCGCAGGTTGAACCCGACGACCGCGGGTGACGCGTCACTGTCGAGCCCCAGCGTCCCGGTGTCCACCGCGTACACGGTGAACACGTAGCGGTGGTTCTCCCCGGCCGGCGGCGCGGCGCCGCCGAAGTCCTTCGAACCGTAGTCGTTGCGGGCTTGTACGGCACCGGCCGGCAGTCCCTCGAAGGCGCCGCTGCCCGCACCGGCCGGCAGTTCCGTGACCGACACCGGAAGGTCGAAGAGCACCCAGTGCCAGAACCCGCTGCCGGTGGGGGCGTCGGGGTCGAAGCACGTCACGGCGAAGCTCTTGGTTCCGGCCGGGAAACCCTCCCACCGCAGCTGCGGCGAGGTGTTCCCGGCCGCGAACACCTGGGCGTCCGCCAGCACGGCGCCGGGGGCGAGATCGTCGCTCGTCACGGTGAACGACGGCACTTCCGGATGGAAGTCGTGCGGCAACGGGGCCCTCTTCGGCTCGGTCACGTCATCACCTCTCCTGATGGCTGTACAACGGTCGGCAGATCCTTCCCCGACCCTAGAGCCAGTTGCGCTGGCCGCCGACCTGCGCCAGCCACTGATTGAGGTACGCCGCCCAGTCGGTCCCCTGGAAGTCGTGCAGCCCGACCTTGAACGAGCGGAACGTGTCGCTGCCCTCGCTGAAGAGGCCGCCCTTCTTGTCCATCTCCAGGACGACATCCATCTCGCGGTCGTCCGTGACGAACGACAGCTCCACCTGGTTCAGGCCGCGGTACTGCTGCGGCGGGAGGAATTCGATCTCCTGGTAGAACGGCAGCCGCTGACGCGTCCCGCGGATGTGACCGCGCTCCATGTCCGCGCTGTGGAAACGGAAACCGAGCTGGCCGAAGGCGTCGAGAATGGCCTGCTGCGCCGGCAGCGGGTGCACGTTGATCGGGTCCAGGTCGCCCGAGTCCACCGCCCGCGCGATCTCCAGCTCCGTGGTCACCCCGATGTTCATACCGTGCAGGTGGTGTCCGGCGAATACGGTGATCGGCGTCTCCCAGGGGATCTCCAGCCCGAAGGGGACGACGTGCGTGGCTCCGGCCCGGATCTCGAAGGCGCCGCCGAGCCGCAGTTTGGTGAACTCGATGTCCTGCTTGGTCTCCGTGTCCTGGCCCTCGACCTCGACACGGGCCTGCAGCCCCACCGAGAGCCCCTCGATCTGCTGATCCACGGAACCGCCCTGGATCCGCACCTCGCCCTGGACGACCCCGCCCGGCACGACGTTGAGCTCGGAAAGCTCGGTCTCCACCGAGGCGCCACCGGCGCCGAGACTCGCGAGCAGCCGCTTGAAGCCCATATTTACTCCTCCTTGGTCCTGACCCGTACATACGCGCCACGACCGCTGTCGGTTCCCGGTACTCTCGACCGCCATGATCGAGGGCTTGGACCGTACGCCGTTGACACGCGACTTCTTCGACCGCCCCGTACTGGACGTGGCACCCGACCTCCTGGGCCGCACCCTGGTACGTGCCACAACGGACGGCCCCATCGAACTCCGTCTGACCGAGGTGGAGGCGTACGCGGGCGAGATCGACCCCGGATCGCACGCCTTCAGAGGCCGCACCCCACGTAACAGCGTCATGTTCGGCCCGCCCGGTCACGTCTACTTCACCTACGGCATGTCAAGTCGGTCAGCATGAACGTTCAGCTACCCAACCTGAGTCGCCCCGTAGAGAGCTTGGCCCCTGACCTGCTCGGATGCCTACTCCGTACGCAGATCGAGGGAGGGGAAGTTGTGGTGCGCATCACAGAGGTGGAGGCGTACGGAGGGGGGCTCGACCCTGCCTCGCATGCGTATGGCGGGAGGACTCAGCGCAACTCCGTGATGTTCGGTCCGCCAGGGCATCTCTACGTCTACCACTCGTACGGCCTTCACTGGTGCGTCAACGTCACGACTGGCCAGGAAGGGGACGCCTCGGCCGTCCTGCTCCGTGCCGGAGAGGTGATCGAGGGGGAGTGGCTGGCCAGGGCTCGAAGGGGCGAGAGAGCTACGGCAAGGAACCTTGCCAGAGGGCCAGGCAACTTCGGTCAAGCACTCGGACTGAGCAGCGAACACTACGGGTTGAACCTGCTCAGCGATGGACCCGTACAGCTTCGCCCCCGAACTTCCGCCATCGGCCCCGTGTGTCGTGGTCCTCGGGTCGGCGTGAGTCGTGCCGATGACTGGCCGTGGCGTTGGTGGCTCGAAGGCGAGCCGTCCGTCTCGGCCTACCGCAAGGCTGCGAAGCGTTCGTGAGCGCCTGCCTCTTGGCGCGAGCTGCTGTGTGCCGTTGTACGCGACTGTCTGCGTGTGGCCGAAGGGGTTGGGTCGATCCGTCTGTGATCGCTTGCGAGGCGGGCGCTCAGCCCGCCCTCGGCCGTCCTGATGCTGGTCTGTGTGGCTGGCCAGGGCCCAGGGTCGACGAGAAGGGGGTGGGGGATGACCCCCGGAGGCGAATCTTCCTCACCGCTACGTCTTACCGCCCGATCTTGCGCCACGGTTTCGGGGTCGATCGGAGCTACCTGATACGGAAGGGTCCGAGGTAAATCGGCATTCGCCCGATCGCCTCGGCCAGGGCTCGCGACCGTTCCCCTGGCGACTCGGAGACCGGGGTGACATCGACAAGCGGAAAGCTGGCCAACTTCACGGGTTTCTCCTCGCCCTCGACGAGCACAGTCATCACGACTTCCTGCCCCCTGCTCAGTAGCGAGGGGACAACGTCAACCCAAGAATCTCCCGATCCGTCATCGCCCACGATGACCCAGCCGGCGGTGTCGAACATGGGGCGAACGCTTCCGGCGGGGGCCGTAGTCGCGTCCAGGATGGTGCAGACGGGGACGCCAAAGTCGAACCGTATTGGCTGGGCGCCATGGAACATCGCCGCAGTGATGTCACGCCGACCTGAGTTGGCAATGACGAGCTCGATGATGCGCGGAGATGTCAGCGGCGCACCGAAGAAGGTGACTGCAAGCTCGGACTCCTCGGAGGTTCCGGGCACGCTCATGAGTGGGGTATTGGACCGTACCCACCAGTTGAGTTGCCGCTTCGGGTTGCTGGCCCTGAGCGTTGCCCAGGCCGCGAGAACGCCTACCGCGATGCCGACAGCGATCGTGATGACGAACTGCCACCACGAGCCGGATTCCCACCAGTCCCCCGCCAACGTGTTCATGGCCGGAAGCTACATGACGGCTGTGGCCTCGCTGCAACCCCAGAGCAATCCCAACTTGGCCGGGGCGTGTGAACACGCAGGTCAGTCCGAGTCGTCTTCGGCCGTGAACGACTCGGGCTCGTAGCGCTTCATGACCTCGCGGCGTTCCTTTGCGTACTGAGCCTCGATCATCTCGGGAGTGATTCCCCGCTTTCTTGCCAGAGGGTCAAAGACCCTCTCGGTCAGGCGCTCGTCCGTCTGGGTGAACAGTCGGCAGTCCGCCTTCAAGTCCGCGCACATCCTGGCCCGGCTCGCCTCGGCGACCGTCTCCGGGATGCGCTCGCGCCAGAAGTGGTGGACCAGGAAATTACGCCGCTTCAAGCTGTTGGTGAGGTCGTCGACCACTTCCGGGTAGGCGCTTACGTGCGGCTCGGCTCGCCGGATGAGCTTGCCCATCATGTCCTTGAACCCCTGCGCCCAAGGGTCGCGGATGAGCTGCTCCCCCTGCTCCTCTGCCGTGATGAGTCTGGCCATCGCGAGGGTGTTCACGAGGGTGTGTTCGAGGACATTGGCCTTGTAGATGGCCAGGCCGAAGAGGGCGTACACGGTCTTCTCGTCCGTGCCGTTGTCGTACCCGTCGTCTGGTTCCGGCTCTTCACGCCAGGTCGGCTCATGCCGGACTACATACAGTTCGTCCATGCCTCCAGTGTGATGCCGGAGCCTGGTCAACTCGTACTGAATTTTGGGTACTTGGCTTCACGTCTCTGTGAGCTGGCCGTCTTCCATGGGTGGGGGGCCTGACCTCAACCCAGGACACGCCCCATACGACGGCGACTGCGGCTCACGCGGTCATCATCTCGACGATCAGGGCGCTCAACGTGAGACCGCTACGGCGCTGCGCTTGCCAGACGTCGAAGCCGCGGTGACAGGGCTTCGCGAGCGGGGCGTAGTGCTCGGGGTTGGGGGAGTACAGGGCCCCCTCGGAGTCGGCGTGCGTCGATACCTTCGGCTCGGAGTCAGTCCCGAGGTACGCCCACTCATCGGCCTGTCGGCCGCAGCCGCAGGCACAGCGCCAGTCCGAGGCGGGGCCGTGCTCCGCTTTCACGCGCTGGTGCGCGGAGGTGTAGGCGATGGCCGCGCCCTTCCAGTTGCCGGACTGCTCGCGCAGCTTGCCGAACATCGGGTGGGCCTTGCCGGAGCGGTGGGCGGTCTTGTCGCCACAAGTGACGGTCGGGTTCCCTTTCCGTCGCATGGACGGACCGGGGACTGTGACCTTGCGGCCACAGTCGCACTCGCAGTGCCAGTGGGTGGCAGTCGAGCCGCCAGGGCTCTTGTGGGTGTGCGACTCGGCGATGACGACGAGAGCGCCGTAACGGTGGCCGGTCAGGTCGAGCTTGCGGGGTGCCACTGTGTAAGTCCTCCTTGTGGTGGGGCGCCCTGTCGGGCGCCACTTGGTTGAGCTGCAACGGCAAGGTGAACTCGCTTGCCGTAAGGGGCTTCGGCAAGTGGGGCGCGGTAGCGCCCCCAGAGAGCAAGCGGGCATGACGGAGAGGGCGCCCTGTCGGCCGCCACAGAGCAGAGCTACTGATCACTTCGCCGTTGCGTATACGGCTTGACGGCCGCCGACAGGCGGCCCAGCCAGCGAGCGGACGGGTTGGAAGTTCCCTGTAAGTAGAGTAAGAGGGAGCGAACGAAACCCCAGGTCAGACGGGGTGAAGGGTGTCCCAACAGGACACGTGGGGTGTCCCCACAGGACACCTTTACGCAGCCGTGCGACCGCTCACGTTGTGAGCCGAGCACGTCCGGCCGCCTACGCTCGCCTTCTGGAACATCGACGACGGCAAGACCAGGCAAGCAGCCTTGGAGTCTGCCCCGATCAGTCCCATGGACTTCGCCTTACGGATCGCCTTGGAGACGTTCTGAGAGTCCGGGATGACGCCGTTCGCATCTACCAAGATCTCGGCCAGCCGCTCGCCCTTGAAGTCGCTGTGACCGATCTGGTTCGCCCACCCGATCGCGGCGAAGTGCAGCCGGTACACGCGATCGTGTCGCGGGTCCCGAGCCATACGCCGGTACTCGGTCTGAGAGACGGCCCCCCAGGGTCGGTTGTGTCCGAAGCTGATCGCCACTACTCGCCACCGTCCTCGGAGAGCGGGGGCAGCTCGACGGCGTCAACGTCGCCGACGTACAGGCCAACTTCGTTGAACAAGTCCCAGACTTCGCACCACCCGAGCAGGAGGTAGCGGGCCGACAGGATCGACACAGGGTCGCCGTTCTTGGCGAGCTCGGAGTAGTAGGCGAACCGCTCGCGCGCCTGCTCATACGCCGTCGCCAGGGCGGCCAGGTTGAGCGTCACCGGGATCGTGTCGCCGGAGTGCTGAGTCACGGATGCGACCTCCTTCAAGAGGCCAAGGGCAGCGCGTAGCTACGCCTCGGCGTGAGTGTGGGAGATCGCGCGTACCGTCCGCGCTCGGGGTGCCCTCGGCTTCCCCTGCCAGCCCCTCGGGATGGCGGCCTCTCTCGGAGTGGCCAGCTCTACCGCCGCTGAACGGCGGGAGCTACGGAGTCCGCTCCTCGAAGGAGCGGGAGGAAATTCCTACATGACGGGCCGGTGAGCCGTCAACTTCGCTCGTGACGCGGAACCGTAGGGCTTGTGGTGGCGTTCTCAGACCCGAAGGGGTTCACAACGCACTCCCTGCCTACATCCCCGGGCGGGTCCGCATCCAGCGGTTGAGTCTCTGTGCTCCCTCTACGGGAGTGCTGAGCACTCGGGGTGGTTCACATGGTTGATGATGTCGAGACGTGGACTCAGGTCCTGTACTACGTCGTTCGCTGCCTGAACGAGGCAGTACGTCTCAGGCGTGCGTGGCGTCCGCGCCGCGCGAGCAACCAGAAGTAAGACGGGTCAGGGCCCGGCTACGGTCGGGCCCTGGCTTCGTTGAGCGGCGGCCTGTCGCTCGATCCGTAGACCAGCCGAGGAGGGCCCATGGCAGAGAAGGTCTACCGGGTGACGTGGAAGAGCGTGGACCCCGCCCGCGAGGAGCACGTCCAGGACTTCCGCGACATCGACCAGGGCTACGACTTCTACCTGATGATGCAGCGGGACGCGAACGCCTACAAAGTGACGTGGGAGCACGTCACCCTGTGATCAGTCACGCTCGGTCGACGGCCGGCTGAGCGGAGCGTAGTCATGGCGCCAGTAGCTCGGCCACCTCGACGAGAGCTCCGATGGACAGCGAAGAGCCGTGCACCAGGGTGTACCTGTCTCGACCGTTGGTCGCCTTCGCTCGCCGGAGTAGCAGGCGCTCGCCGAGCCCCAACGGAACCTCGACGATGGCGCCAGGCTCCAGCTCTCGCAGCTCCTCGGCGGTCATGTGGCGGACGTTGGGGTATCGGGTCTTGCTCAACGGGTGCGCTCCTTCACGGGGCTTCGGCTCGGGCGGTGTCTCGGATGCACTGCTCACGGACAAGCTGACGTCGAGCGGCGCCGGAGTAGCGGACGCCGTGCTTCACCGGCTGCTCGGGCATGAGGACGCGGACGCCGAGCGCACCAACGAGGAACATCTCGATGAGCGAGGCGGCGTACAGGGTGGCGATGGCGAAGGTCATGGGTTCGGGTTCCTTCCGGTTCGGGCCGTCTGGTCTGATCGGCCAGCAACGCCCCCGAGCGCGGACTACTCAGGGACGAAACTGGGGGATCATCAGTAGCGCGTACCGACGTAGACGTCCCAACCGCTGATCGGCTTCGGCGTCTCCGTGAGCGTGGTCTGGAGAGTGGCGACCCACTTGTCATACGACTCGCACAGCTCCTCGCTCGCGCCAGGGTTTGGCGTCGAGTCGATGGACAGGCGGAGGGTGTCGATGTCGTACTCAGCGTCCGACCGACTCATGGTGTCGCCACCTCGGAGCGAGTCAGCGTTGAAGAGCTGCACGCCCTGCTTCTCCAGGTGCTTCGCCACCTTCGGCGGGTACAACTCCCGGTGCACCGGCTTGCGGTACAAGGTCACCTCGACGTCACCGGAGAGGTTCAGCCCTCGGAACATCGGGGTCTTGCCGTACTCGCGCTCATGGCGGGTGCCCTCGAACGTGGGCTTCGCCTGGGAGACGACGGCGACCGGAAGGTCAGACTCGACAGGCTTGCCGTCGACCTTGCCGAAGGTGGACAGGATCTCGACGCCGGGCAGGACGTCGGCCAGAAGCTCGGCCACTGCGGCAGCCAGCTTCTTCTCGGCCGGGGGAAGGTTCTTCTCGGCGACGTCGACGCGCTTGTCACCCTCGTACCACTCGCCGGTGTCCATGTGCCTGTTGGTCAGGAACTTCAGTCGCTCCTCGGCAGCCAGGGCCTCGGCGAACTCCTGCGGGGTGGCGACCTCCTTACCGCGAGCCAGGTTGGAGCGAATCCAGTTCACACGGCCGGATGCCTCGGCGTGCTCGTCGTTCCAGCGGGCGATGTTGTCCTTCAGTTCGGCCAGCTCGGTACGGGCCAGGACTGCCTTCTCGGCGGCTCTGGTGTCAGCCTCGGCGACGAGCTCGGCGAACGTCTTCTCGGTCTTCTTGGCAGATGCCACGGGTGTTACCTCCAGGTGGTGTGGTTGGTGTGTTGGTCAGGCCCAGCGGGCGCGGCTTGCCGCGCGGTGAGCGCGCATGTGGGCGACGGGATCGAACCCGCCCTCCTCGTCCTCGCCGTCGGGGTCGAGCCCGCCAACGAGGCGTTCCGGTCCTCGGGGCAGGGTGAAGGACAGCTCTCGCGCGTCCTCCTCCAGCTCCTCTCGGGTCTCGCCAATGAGCCGGGAAGCAAGGGCGGCGGGGATGCCGTATGCCTCGGCAAGCTCCTGTCGGATGTCGTTCACTGCGGTGGTCCTCCAGGGGGTGTGGTGTTCGCGCGCGTGCGAGCCGGCCGTCTGTCTCTGCGGCTGCGAGCGGCTGTGTGCGGGCATGAAGAAGCCCTCTCGGCCATCTGGACCGGGAGGGCGGGGGAGTCGGTGGGGCGGGGTGTCAGAAGGACCAGAAGCCGTTTCCGCCAGCGGGGCGCGGCCTCGGCTTGTGTCTGGGCACCATTCCCCAGTAGTGCGGATCGTCGGTGACGGCTTCGCTTGCCCCCTCGTTCGCGGCTGAACTCTCCGCCTCGGGGCCGCCGTTGGGCTCTTCGTGCTCGGCTCGCTCGCCGGTGCGGTCGATCTTCCGGCTCACACGATCACCTCCCAGCCGTCGTCTTGGCTGTCGTCGTTCTCGTCAGGGTTCAGCTCTCGCTCGATCTCGCGAGAGGTTGCCCGGACGTCTTCAGCGGGCTCTCGGGGGGTGAGTGCTCCGGGGTGTGCATCTCTGCCGTAGCTGCTCCGGGTGGTTCCGTAGCTCACTTGCGCCTGTCCTTCCCGCCCCGGCTCCCGCGCTTCTTCCAGGCGGGGCGGTGCTTCGGGAGGCTCACCGGGTGCTCGGCCACGTAGTCAGCCACGGCGTCAGCGTTGAGCAAGAGGCGCTTGCCGTCCGGATGGAGGAACGGCCCCCAGGTTCGCCGGTCGTTCTCCAGCTCGACGTACAGCCACTGTGGATGACAGCCGATGATGTACCGGGCGATGTGGGACACCGGCCACCAGGTGGTTTCGCCGGTGCTCACTTGCCACGCCCCTTGGCCAGCTCTTCGACGTCCTCCTGTCGGTACAGGACAGAGGCCCCGAGCTTCACGCCTTCGATCGGCTCGACGCCATCTGAGCGCCAGTTGCGAACAGTGCCAGGGTGGACGCCGAGTCGACGGGCCACCTCCTTGATCGTCATGTAGTTCTTGCCCTCGATCTGGAACACGAAGGGCCTCCTTCCTGCCTCGGTTGGTGAGGCTGTCGTGGGTTGTCATCAGGTGTTCGGGTCAAGAAGAAGGACCCTCGCCACACCCCGGAGTAGTGGGGTGCAGCGAGGGTCCATCCGGTGTCGTGCCTGGGTGCCCGAGCGACCAACTCGACAGGCACGACATCGAAGACGGGGCGCCAGGAACCCGAACGGAAGTAGGCGCCCCAGAAGGGAGGTGAGTGGGGACCGGTCATCAGGCGACAGGTCCAAAAAGAAGGAGCCCGACCGGTCAGGGTCAGGCTGTGGAGAGCGACACACCCTCACTTGTAAGGATCGAATCCGAGGTCAGGGTGCTTCCGCTGTGACGCCGCTCACTCGCTCTCGATGAGTCCCCACTTACTGATACGGGGAACGATCTTGATTTGTCCGGGCGCTTCGGCTGTGATGCCGGTCACTCGTCGGACCGGAGCGAAACACTCTCACTTACAAGTCCCGGGAACGATCTTGGTTCGTTGCGAAGGTCAGGCCGTGACGCCGGTCACTCGTCGAGCGGGAGCGAAGCACCCTCACTTACTGGTAGGAGTTGATCAAGGAAAAGTTTCCATCGTCAGGCTGTGGCGCCGGTCACCCGTCGGGCGAGGGGCGAACATCCCCCCACTTACTGGTGGGAGCGAGCGGGCCGTTTCAGAAGCGATCCCTCGGAAGCGTGAGCGGGGTCACGTCGAGCCAGAGCGAACATCCCCCACTTGCAGAAAGCCAATCCGGGGCCCGGTTGTCCGGATGGTTCGAGCAAGTGTGGCCGGGCTCACGCGACTGTCAGACCCTCGACCTACCGTCTACGCATGGACATGGACAACCCGCAAGACGTAGGCGCAGCATTCGGAGCGATGATCCTCGGCGGCACAGTGAGCGAGGAGCCGCCCCCGCCAGACTCCCCCCTCGGTCGAGTGCGTGCGTTCATCGCCGAGCATGGCGCCGACGCTCTCCGGCCGGAGCACATCGGAGCTGCACAAGAGGGGCGCCCTCTGCTTCCGTGACCGGACACGACGAAGCCCCGACTCCTCACCCTTCGAGGGGCCGGGGCTTCGTTGGTTCAGGCTGAGCAGGAAGCTACGCGGTGCGCCGTACCCCGGATGCTCGCAGCGCCTCGGACAGGCGAAGTGCGCGGTCGGTCGGCGTCGGTTCGGTAGGGATGCGCTCGGCCCGTAGCTCCGCCACCTTCACGACGTCATCAAGGGCGTAGGCCAGTCGGCGCGCTGCTTGCCGAAGATCCTCCTTCGTGGCGCTCGGGTCCTCGGCGTTGAGCAAGGCGCCAGCCCCATCGTCCACGGCAGCCACGATGATCTCAGCCTCTACTACGTCGGCGAGTTCGTTGATGATGCCCACCCCCTGCGGCACGTAGCAGGGATGCCCGTCCGGTGTGTCCCACGGCAGGCGACGCAGGGGAGCGGGGAGCGGTGCGGGCGGTACGTTGTCGGTCATCGTCTTGCACTCCTTCGTAGTGCTCGGCGTAGACCCTCGGGCAGGCGCCTTCCTGCTCGGGGGTCGCTCTGTCACCAGTGTGACGCAGTATGACGCGGTTGTCTGCGGCATGACGCAGCCTGCCCGAGCGTGCTCCTGTCTGCCGCCGCAGCATGAGTGCATGACCGCAGAGCTCCCGCAGTACCGATGGGCCGAGATCTCCCAGGACATCGCCGAGCAGATCCGCACGGGTCGCCTGCCTGTCGGTGCTCGGCTCCCTGGCGAACGGCTGCTCTGCGAGGAGTACGGGGCTGCACTCGGGACGGTCCGTCGAGCCGTGCGAGACCTGAAGGAACGGGGCTTGGTGGGGGTGGTGCCAGCCAAGGGGACGCACGTCCTACGGCAGCACGAAGCCCCGCCGGTCAGTGAGTGACAGACGGGGCCTGAAGGTGTGAGCCGGCCGTTCTGCTCACGGGTTCCGGAAGGTGATCCGGCAGTGGTCCGACTTGAAGCCTCGGACTCCTCGGCCTCTCGGCATGAGCTCGACTCGCTCGCAGACCTGCATGACGACCGTACGTACGTAGTCGATGCGGTCGGGGTCCTCGTAGTCCAGCAGCTCCCACAGATACTCGACGTCCCCCAGGTCGACGCGTACCCGCTTCGCCGCCAGGTCGGCGAGCTCGGCCCTGATCTTCGTCAGGTCGGCGTCACACCTGCCGATGCCCGCCCGCATGGTCGATGCGTCGATGTCCCCTACGGCGAACATCTCCGCCAGGGCGGTACGCCTCTCGGTCGTCGCCATCTCCTCGGCCAACAACTCGGCCTCCCGCTCCTCGTCTGCGTCATCCGTGGCCGTAGCGGCGTTCCACTCCTCGGCCCTGTCGATGACCTTGCGGACCACGAAGGAGTCAAGGGGGTCCGCCGGGCAGGTAATGCACCGACTGCCCGAGCAGGTGTAGATGCGGTACCGCTCGCCTGCCGCGTTCTTCTTGCTCCACCCCTGCGTCACGATGGCCTGACACTTCGAACACCGGACCACACCGGACAACAGGGCCTTGCGCCTACCTCCGCCCCCAGTGTTTCGTTCGGGGTCGCTCAGGTAGCGGACCAGGGCCCGGAACAAACCCTCGGAGACGATCGGCTCCCAGTTACCCGCGCCGGTCTCCTCGGTCAGGCGCACGCGCCTCCCGTCCGGCTTCTCGACCCACTGTGAGTACGTCTGGATTCCTGCGTTCCTCGGCTTCAGCAGGACGCCCCGGAGGTTCGAGCTACGCCACTCCTTACCGTGCGGCGAGAGCAGCCCACGGGCGTTCCAGTCCTTCGCGATGGACCACAGGGAGACACCAGCCAGGACGTCCCGGTACGCCTGCCGCAGGGCTTCCGCCTCCTTCTCGCGGTGCCTACCGTCACGTTCGAAGCCGAAGGGGCGAGTACTCCAGAACGGCCTACCTGACTCCCTGCGTCGCTGATGGCCGAGCACCTGACGCTCTACTCGCATCTCGGTCTCGTTCCGAGCGACTACGGCGCCAATGCGAGCAGCGAGACGGCCGGACGGCGTGGACAGGTCGAGCACACCCTGAGCCTGTGCAGCGGCCAGCGTGACGCCGGTCGTCTCGGCCAGGTCCACCAGGTCTTCAAGATCCCAGGGAGTTCGGTACATACGGTCGTAGTGGCGCGACACGATGGCGTCGGCCTTGCCGTCCTCCACCAGGGCCTTGACGCGCTCCCACTCGTCGCTTCGCTTCACTCCCCGCTTGGTCGAAGCTGACGTGTCCTTCTCGACGATCACGTCTACGACCGCCCAGCCGTTCCGCTCGCAAAGCGCCTCGCACAGCTCGACCTGTTGCTTCAGGTTCCCGCCCTTGGACTCCTCGCCCCGTGGCGTAGGGCTGAGCCTCGCGTACACAACCGCTCGCACTGCTCGTCTCTCCTGCTCGTTGTCGTCGTGTCGATGATGCCGGAGGAGCCAGCCGTAACCGGCCCCGGTGTACCTCAGAGACCGGCGGCCTCTCGAAGTGCCTCGATGGACACGGCCACCTCTTCGAAGTCGGGCTCAGTCGTGATGCAGTCCGAGACGTAGAGGCTGAACACCATCCGGCCGTCATTGGTAATGCCTTCGAGGGACAGTCCGCCGTCCTCTCCTTCCAGCGCCTCGACGCCGAGCGGGACGAGACGGCGCAGGGCATCGGCGCACAGGGAGTCGTGAAGGGAGGCGCCGCCCGCGGACAGGGTGACGTCCTCGCTCGCCGGGGGAGAGATGAGGACGCCGGTACCGGCCATGACGTCCACGATCGCGGTGAACGGGTGAAGGTCGATTACCTGACCCGCCTCGGACGCCAGCCACTCGGCACGGAAGGCGTCCCGGTGCAGTCCACCGTCACTGGCAGGACGAAGGCAGGGGAGGCGGTGACGGCCAGGACCCTCCTGCTCCCAACCGGGGCGGTGCTTGCCGCAGAGGGCAGGCTCCTCGGACTCCTCGGCGCGCTGGTCTGCCTCCCACTCGGCGAGCTCCTGTGCGCCCTGCTCGTCGATGTACCGCACCACCGGCTCGGGCTTGCGCAGACGCTCGAACCGAGAGCCGGGGTAGAACGTCCCCGAGTACCGGGTGTCGTTCTCCATTACGTAGGACACGCGGAGCTGTCTCAGGTTGTTGCCGACCGGCTCGACGCCGGTCACCGTGCCCTCGCCGTCGATGAAGCGGAGGGTGTCGCCCTCGGTCAGGTCCTCGGCCCGGACCTGCTCCCATCGCTGATCGGCCAGTACGCGGGCAACGATGTCCCGAGCGCGACCGTACGTGCTGCCCCGGTAGACCTTGTTGTCGTTGGCCACCTCGACTTCCCACACGTTCCGCTCGACCTTGCGAGCCGTGGCCATGACGGCCCCGCTCTTGTTGGTGGCGAAGTAGATTCCGGCCGCTTCTTTGTTCCAGGTGAGTTCCACGGGTTGCCCTCCCTCGTCGTGGCCCGTTGATCGGGCCGAACGAGGTACATGCTGAGAGCCTTACCTACGGCATGTGGCACTGCCTGAACCTGGTGTGCGGCCCGGAGGGCATGGCAAGCGGGGTACTGCTCCGCGCGGGCGACATCCGGGTGGGCACGGACCTCGCCCGCGTACGACGGAACTCGGCCCGCCACGACAAGGAACTGGCCAAGGGCCCGGCACGCCTGGCCACCGCACTCGATGTCGACCGCGCCCTGAACGGCAGCGACGCCATCGCCCACCCCGACGCCCCGCTCTCCGTCCTGCACGGCACGCCACCACCGCGTGACCAGGTACGCAACGGTCCGCGCACCGGAGTGGGCGGGGACGGAGCCGCCCACCCCTGGCGGTTCTGGATCGAGGGGGATCCCACGGTGAGCCCCTACCGGGCCCATGTGCCACGCCGCCGCGCAACTTGACTCGCTCTTGGTGGACACCTAGTGTGGTCCGAGCCGCTTGAAACGGGCACTGCTGTCGGCGCGGTCCTTCGGACCACAACCGAGCAGCCCGGAGTGGCCAACTACTACCAACGCTTCACCCTGGCGGGTGCGAATTCGGCATGCCGTAATTCAATCCTCTCGGCTCGATTATGAGCAGCCAAAGGAATCGGCTAACGTAGTGGACACGACGAAAGGCAAGGCCTTCCAGCAGGTCACCGGAATTGAAATTCGGACCGGAAACGGAACGAAAAGAGTCTGGTAAGGTTGGAACCGCTGGAAAGGGAATCGCGGAAGCGAGGAACTGGAAAGCGAATCCCGCTTCGACTGGGAATCGGCACTCGAAAGAGTCTGATAGAGTCGGAAACGCAAGACCGAAGGGAAAGCCCGGAGGAAAGCCCGAGAGGGTGAGTACAAAGGAAGCGTCCGTTCCTTGAGAACTCAACAGCGTGCCAAAAGTCAACGCCAGATATGTTGATACCCCGGCCTGCTACGGCAGGTTGGTGGTTCCTTTGAAAGTCCTGCGGGATCACTGATCCGGCAGGCAATTTACACAGCGAGGACGCTGTGAACGACCGGTCCTATTCCGACTGGTTGTTCCGCTCTCGTGTTGTGTTGTCCCGATTACGGGAAAACATTCACGGAGAGTTTGATCCTGGCTCAGGACGAACGCTGGCGGCGTGCTTAACAC